>CAYOEE010000231.1:0-2784 GCA_964402935.1 uncultured Alistipes sp.
GTGGCACGACGGACAACGAATCGAGGTCTCGGTTTCGATGTAGCCACCCATGTCACCACATCCCACACACATCGGAAGAAAACCAAAGCCTGCATCGGCCGAGTGGTTGAAACGTGTGCCGCAGTGTTTGCAGCAAATCTGATAAGCAGTTCCCATTTTTGCAAAGTTTTAAGTGGTTTAACCTTTTGTTCACGATGCAAAGGAACGACGGTTTTGTGTCAAGTTGTGACACAGAACAAAAAAGTGCGATTTTTTTTGCGATTTTTTTGTTACAGGGCGTTTTTTGCCATGTAATCGCGGAGATAGGCCTTCAGTTCAGGGCTGTCGATGATGCGGATATCGTCCAGCAGACCTACGACAAATCGCCCGACGCCTGCCATACCGGCCACCTCCGTATCAAGCAGATAGCGCCCGTTCCCGAGGAGTTTCAGGTCGCGCTCGGCGAGCGGATACTCCTCCGTCAGCAGGTTGTAGGCCAGGAGTCCCAGCTCGAGCTTTACGCGCGTGCGCTTTTCACTTCCGTGCAGGCGGAAGATGTCGATGAATCCCTCCTTGTGCTCCTTCTTGTGTTGCCAGGCCGTATCGGTCAGCTCCACCGAACCGATGCGTGAGGATTTGAAGAGTTTGCACACCCCATCCTCTGTGTCGTAGCACCACACCTGCACATAGTTGGTCGTGAAGGCGAATGGCTCTACCCGACGGTCGCGCACGGCCGATCCGTGTGATGAGTGGTAGTTGCGCAGGATGACCTGACGCTCCTCTTCGATCGCCTCGATGAGATGGCGGATGTTGGGGGCGTTCTTGCCCTTTACAACCGTGTCGGCCAGCGTCTTGTTGTCATAGACGGCGTAGAGCTTGCGTTTGAGGTTCTGTTTCAGCAGATTCGTGTCGTCGATCGACTCGATGGCCGTTTTGAGAATCACGGCCTCCTCCTCGGTAAAGTGAACCAGCTGCGAGATATCCTTGAAGTGGGGCGAGGCCTTGTCGAGACGGATGCAGTCGCCCGATTTCTTGATGACGAAGCCCGCCTCGCGGAAGGTGTCGATGTAGCGGTAGATCGTGCGACGCGACATATCGAGCCGCTCGGCTAACTCATCGACCGTGTAGGTCGTGTTGGCCGTCAGGAGCTTCATCAGACGAAGCAGACGTTCGATTTTGGGCTGATCCATGGTACAAATTTAGAATTCAAAATTTAGAATTCAAAATTGAACGTGCATAAAAAATGCGAAGAGGGTTTCTTCGCATTTTATCGTTTTGAATTTTGCATTTTGCACTTTGAATTGGCGCAAGCCTACTGGGCCAAAATCTTTTTCTCGATCTCCTCGACCGTGCGGCGGAACTGCTTGTCGGTCTCCAGGAGGTTCGATACGGCCTTGCACGAGTGGAGCACCGTGGCGTGGTTGCGGCCACCGATCGAAGCGCCGATCGTCGTTAGCGGAGCCTTCGTGTGCTGCTTCGAGAGATACATGGCGATCTGGCGTGCCTGGGCAATCTCGCGTGTGCGCTCGGTTGAGTTGAAGCGGTCGAAGTCGATCGAGAGATGCTCGCACACCACCTTGATGATGTGGTCGATCGTAATCTCCTTTTGGTAGAGCTTCACATAGACCTTCAGGATCTCCTTTGCCAGCGAGGTCGTGATCTTGCGACCCAGGAACGAGGCGTTGGCAACGAGCGACGAGAGTGCACCCTCGATTTCGCGCACATTGGCCGAGATGTTGTCGGCCAGGTAGCCTACGACCTCCTCCGAGATCTGCGCACCGAGCTTTTCGGCCTTGGCGCGGATGATCTTGAGCTTCGTCTCGTAATCGGGCGTCTGCACCTGTGCCGAAAGTCCCCACTTGAAGCGGGTCAGGAGGCGCTGCTCGATATCCTTCAGCTCCACGGGCGGCTTATCCGATGTGAGGATCAGCTGCTTGCCGGCCAGCTGGAGGTGGTTGAAGATATTGAAGAAGGCATTTTGGGTGCCCGGCTTTCCGGTCAGTTCTTGAATGTCGTCGATGATCAGCACGTCGATCATCTGGTAGAAGTGGATGAAATCGGTGATTTCACCGCGCTTGTAGGCAGTCTGGAATTGGGCCTGGAATTTGTTCATCGAAACATAGAGCACATAAAGTTCCGGATGGCGCTGGCGAACCTCGTGGCCGATGGCCTGTACGATGTGCGTCTTGCCCAACCCCGAATCACCATATATATATAAGGGATTGAAGGGGTTGTTTCCGGGCGATACGGCCACCGACATACCGGCCGAGCGGGCCAGGCGGTTGCACTCGCCCTCGATGAACGAGTCGAACGTAAGGCCGGGGCTGAGCTGCGGATCGATATTTAATCGGCGCGGAATACCCGGAATTACGAACGGATTGTGTATCTTTGTCGTGTCGCTGGGGGCGGTGAAACGCACCGTCGGATCCGAATTGTCGGTCGGCGAAGGGTTGTTGGCGCCCAGGCGGGGAACCGAGTAGAAGAGTTGCGTCTGCTGGCCGTAGCACTGCATGATGATCGGCAGTAGCAGCGAACGATAGTTCTTCTCGATTTGGTTGATGTAGCTCTCATTCGGAACGCGCAGACGAAGTTTCGTGCCGTCGAATGTGAGCGGTACAATGGGACGGAACCACTTCTCAAACTCCTCGGAGGAGGTCTGAGACTTGATCCTATCCAGGCATGTTTGCCACATGTCACTGTATGACTGCACGTTGCTTATCATTGGTTCGGGAATAGACTTGTTTTGTACGTTTTTCGTACTGCAAAGTTGTGAATAAATTTGCAAAAAGATTCTCGAAAAACGTT
>CAYOEE010000232.1:0-2733 GCA_964402935.1 uncultured Alistipes sp.
TTCTAAACCGTTCCGATGATGAAGATGCGAGGCGCAGGGTATCTCGTGGCGTTGTGCGCGCTTCTGGGGATGGGCGGGTGCAAAAGTGCCGAAAAGGAGCAGGAACGCGCCATCGCGCAGGCTGTCGAAACGCTGCTCGATCGCTATCCGAAAGCCACGTTGCAGGATCTCTACAAGAGTTGCTTTCAGGACCATTTCGGGGTGGCGCATCTCTTGGCGGATCGTGAGCGCGTGAAGAGTTTCATTACGTATGAACTCGCCACGGCCGATACGCTTTGCGGAGCTTACTCCGAGCCGTGCGGCTGGCGCGGAAATTTCGTGCGCGTCAATCTTTCGGCGGTGCGTGACGGCTATATCTCTGTGGATGAACTCACCGATGCCTTTATGGCGAGTGCCGAATATTCGAGTAATGAAGTGACAGAGGAGTGGCTCGCGGAGTGGAGCAGCATCCAGCAAATCGTAAAAAAAGGTGGTTTCGATCGTCTGTTGGTCGATTATGCTGCCGACTCGACCCGCCTTGCCAACCTGCTCGGCGAGGGAAAATATGTGATGCACCATAGCGACGCCTACGGCGAGGCTTATCATCCCCATTACCGCATCATCCATCGCTCGGTGTTTGAGGAGCAGATCCGACCCAAATTGCCAAGGTAGTAGTAAAACCTATGAGATCTATGTTTTTTTTGATGGCTGCTCATAGGTCTTATAGCTCATATAGGCCTCATAGGTCTCATTACCCCCCCCCAAAAAAATATTCCAAATTTTGAATTCTACATTCTACATTTTGAATTAAAAACAACTAACTCCGCCTTTCCAAGTAAACCTTGGAGGCGGAGTTAATCGTTTATGGAATAACCCGAAAGGGAACTATTTGATCGTCACTTCGAGCGGGCTTTCGATCATGGCTACCTGCTCCTTGATCGTCTCGATCCAGTCCTCCATGTTCTCTACGCCACCCTGGCTCCAGCCCGAGGCGCTGTAGTAGGTCATCTTCTTCCCCGACTTAACCGGCTTCACGGCCAGCGAGTGACCCAGCAGGTCGGCGTTGAACACGGCACCCGGCAGAACGACAGCCTGGTAAATGTCGCCATCCACCTCGGGCTGCTTCGAATCGGAAACGGCCTCCACCATGGCGAGCCAATTCTCACCCGACTCCGTGCCCTTTACATCGTGGCGAACGAAACCGGCTGCGATGGGCAGCTCCTCGAACGCACCCTCGTAGAGGTTCTCCATGCGGTTGAAACGCTGGTTGGCATCGAGCGTGATGGTCTTCACGAGCGATACGGCCGTACCGTTTACATCCCAAGGTACATAGACGAGTTTGACACTCGTGCGGATCGGGCCGTTGTCGAGCGTCTGGCAGGTGGCATAGTTGTGCTCCATGGGCCAGAACTTGCCCTCAACCATCGGTACCGAAGCGCCACCACCGAGCGTGCGGCCTACTTTGTAGCAATCCATGCCGTCGCCGTAGTTGTGGTGGTAGTCACCCTTGGCGTACCACTCGTCGATGACAAGCTTCTCGGTGCACTTTACCCATACGTCGATACCCGGCGTGATGAGCTTCTCGGGCGAGGTCTCCAGCGCAGGACCATAGAGACGATAAGCGCAGAGGTTGTTCTCCCAGGCGTAGTCGTCGTAACGCTCCGGAACCTGGCGACCGAAAGCCTGTGCCTCGTACTCCGAGCGCGAGCCTGCTCCTACGCGGAAGAGAGCCGTCTCGCGACCCTCGACCGAGGCCTGGAAGATGAGCGACTGCGGCTCGGCCTCACCACGGTAGATTACCTGCGAAGGGATCTCCTCACCCTCGGCATTGGTTACAACAACCGTCTCGGGTGTCAATCCGGCGATCGACTGCGAGAGCTTCGTCCAGCAAAGTTCTACGGTCTCGGCATTGCGTGCCACATCGGTCGGATTCTTTACCTCCACCTCCACGGCTTTGTCGGTTTGGCAGGCTGCCAATGCGGCGGCGGCCAGCAATAAGAATAGTTTTTTCATGGTTTGGATTTTTGGAAAATTGTCTCTTGAGGGCAAATTTACGATTTAATTTGCATAATATGGCATCTTTGATGAAAATATCGCGTGAATTTAGCGCTGAAATTGATTGTAAATTTGCGAAAGTTGTATTATCTTTACATTCTGAAATGTGTATATAAACCAATAAAATCTCAATACTAACTATGAAACAGTTTAACGACGACAATTTCCTGTTGCAGACGCCGGCCGCCGAGCGTCTCTACCATGAGCATGCAGCCAAGATGCCTATCATTGACTACCACTGCCACCTGATTCCTGAGTATGTTGCCTCGAACCACAAGTTCGACAACCTCTCGAAGATTTGGCTGGAGGGTGACCACTATAAGTGGCGTGCCATGCGTACCAACGGCGTGGATGAGCGCTACTGCACGGGTAAGGATACGACCGACTGGGAGAAGTTCGAGAAGTGGGCCGAGACGGTTCCCTATACGATGCGCAACCCGCTCTACCATTGGACGCACCTGGAGCTGAAGACCGCCTTTGGCGTGGAGAAGCTCCTGAACCCCTCGACCGCTCGTGAGATTTATGACGTCTGCACCGAGAAGTTGCAGCAGCCCGAGTTCTATGCTCGCGGTCTGATGGAGCACTACAACGTAGAGACGGTCTGCACGACCGACGATCCGGTTGATTCGCTCGAGCACCACCTCAAGGTGGCTGCCGACGGCTTCAAGGTGAAGATGCTGCCGACGTGGCGTCCCGACA
>CAYOEE010000233.1:0-2729 GCA_964402935.1 uncultured Alistipes sp.
GTGGGTATCGGTGCTCTGCTCTCGGACGGCATTGGCGACACGATTCGCGTATCGCTCACCGAAGCCCCTGAAAACGAGATTCCGACGGCTCAACTCCTGGCCGACTATTTTACCGAGCGCAAGGGCGTGTTTGAGGTGAAATATCCCGAACGCTACTCCCCCTATGCATACCGTCGTCGCTCCTCGGTGCAGGAGCCGCTGACGCACGACGAGCCGCACGATGCGTTCCGCGTGATTGAGGCCGTGAGCGAGAATCCGACGGCCGAGTTGCGTGCCGCGATTCTTTCGCTTGATGTGGCTGATGAGCCGGTGATGGTGCGTCGAAAGTATGTTGATTCACAGCTTGAAACGGTGGCCGTGAAGGCGGCAGCCGACCTGGGTGCCTTGTTCCTCGACGGACTGGCCGACGGCATCTGGATCGACGCCCCGCAATTCTCGGCCGAGGAGATTTGTGAGGTGGAGCTGATGATCCTCCAGGCGGCGCGTGTTCGTTTCTCGCGCACGGAGTATATCGCCTGCCCCTCGTGCGGTCGCACGCTCTACGATATTGAGAAGACCCTTGCCGAAATTCGCTCAAAGACTTCGCACCTGAAGAATCTGCGCATCGGCGTGATGGGTTGCATCGTAAACGGCCCGGGTGAGATGGCCGATGCCGATTACGGCTATGTGGGTGCCGCCCCCGGACGCATCACCCTCTACAAGGGGCGTGAGGTGATCGAGAAGAACATCCCGCAGGAGGAGGCGCTGGACCGTTTGATTGCCCTGATCAAAAAACACGGCGATTGGCGATAAAACATAAAATTCAAAATTTAGAATTCAAAATTAAATTTCCCCGTTTTGAATCGTCGTATTATTCTTCCGGCGGCTTATTTGCCTTCGATTTCGTGGTTTTGTGCACTCTTACGCGGGGAGTGCCTGATTGATCTGGGCGAACACTTCATCAAGCGCTCGGAGCGCAACCGTGCCCGTATCATGACCTCGGATGGGGTGATGGAGCTCTCGGCGCAGGTCGTGCGGGCCAATCGTCCCCGCCAGCCGATGCACTCGATGCGTCTCGACTACTCGAAGCGGTGGCAGAAACAGCATTGGGGCGCGTTGGTGGCTGCCTACAAGGCTTCGCCCTACTTCGACTACTACGCCCCGCGTCTGGAGCGTTTCTACGATCGGGAGTATGCCTCGCTTGCGGAGTTTAATCTGGCGTTGATCAAGGAGCTTTGTGCGATGCTCGGTCTTGCAATGCCTGCGACTTCGGAGCAGTACATCGTAGCCGAGGCAGAGGATCTCGATCTGCGTCCCAAACAAAAAGGTTCGGCCTTTGTGACCGAACCCTATATCCAGGTATTTGCGGATCGACAGCCCTATGTGGCCGACCTATCGATCGTCGATCTTATTTTTAACGAAGGCCCGGCCGCGTCTGGGGTCTTAAAACGTTGCCAACCTGCATTGTAACACCGTCACCCACGCCACCTGCCGAAACGCGCACCTGCACCTGCCCGCGCAGCTGCAACGTATCGCTGAGGTAGATCACAGGCCCTCGCTTGTGCAGACGTACCGTGTCGTCGTTGATCAATAGAACGGGATTCGGCTCCGAGGAGTAGATTCTAAAGCTCTGCTCCGAGCGGTAGCGCATACGATCGCGTCGATTGGCCAGGTGTACCGTCTTGGCCTCCTTGTTCCACAGCGCGCGGTAGAGGTAGTAGGCATCCTTCTTTTCACGACGGTCGAGCGTAATCAGGCCGTTGGCATTCAGCCCGTAGGCACGACGAGCCGAACCATACTCGAACATATTTTCGATCCACGTTCCCCAGAAGAGCGAGTCGGCAACCACTTGTCGGCTGTACTCCTCGTGGAAACGGGTTTGACGCTCCTCGGTCGGCAGGTTCGAGCGCTGAGCAAGCTGCGGCGTGCGGTCGCTCATGCCGAGGAAACCCTCTCCGCCGTAGGTAATGGCCGAGCCGAGGTGTGACCAGTTGGCTTTGAGCTGGTCGCGCCACAGCTTCAGGTCGGCCGTAGAGCCGCGTTGCCACCCCACATCCTGACGCCAGGCAATCAGGTCGGTGATGAAGTTGATCGGGCCGTCCTGGTCGCTGCACGCCACCGTCAGGCGCTTCGGATCGAGGCGCTTGGCTTCGGTGTTGAGCGAGCGCACGCACTGCACGATCTCGTCCCCGCGCGGAATGAGGCGCGAGAAGATGCCCCACATAATCACCGAGGGGTGGTTTATGTGCTGGAAGATGATCTCGCGCAGCTGCTCGCGGGCATTGTGCTCGAAGGCGGGGGTGGAGAAGTAGGCCACATCGCCAATGAAGGGGGCTCGGTGCATCGGAATGTCGATCCAGGCAAGCAGTCCCTGCTCATCGCAACGGTTGTAGAGGTAAGGGGCGTGGGGCTGCATCGAGGAGCGGATGGCCGTAGCTCCCAACTCGCGTACCAGCTCCAGGTCGCGCTCCAGCTCCATCTCACCCAACAGGCCGCCCAGTGCGTGGTCGTGGTGAAGCACCACGCCCTGCAACTGTTGCGCGTTTCCGTTGATCGCTATCCAGCCGCTTTGGGCATCGCGCTCCACGGAGCGGAAACCGGTGCGAACGAACACCTCGTCCTGCATGGCATCGCTCGAAAGGCGCACGCAGACCGTGTAAAGGTTCGGATTTTCGGGGCTCCACAGCTCGGGATGCTCGAAGAGGAAGGGGATACGAACCGACTTCTGTTGCCCGATGACGCGGTGCGAA
>CAYOEE010000234.1:0-2694 GCA_964402935.1 uncultured Alistipes sp.
AAGGCCGAGGTGGTGGTAGCCGATTGCTGGCTCTCCACACCGCGCATCTGCATACACATATGGCTCGCCTCGATCACTACAGCCACACCCAGCGGATCGAGTGCCTCCTGGATGCAGTCACGAATCTGCACCGTCAGGCGCTCCTGCACCTGCAGACGACGGGCAAAGCACTCCACCACGCGGGCGATCTTCGAGAGACCCGTGATGCGACCGTTGGGGATGTAGGCCACATGCGCCTTGCCGTAGAAGGGAAGCACATGGTGTTCGCACATCGAGTAGAACTCGATATCCTTCACCAGCACCATCTGCTTATACTTCTCGTTGAACATCGCCGAGCGCAGAATCTCCAGCGGATCCTGGTCATAGCCCTGCGTCAGAAAGCACATCGCCTTGGCCATGCGCTCGGGGGTCTTGACCAGCCCCTCGCGCTCGGGATCCTCGCCCAAGAGGCGCAAGACGGCCGTATAGTGCTCCTTGAGTTGCTCGATCGTATCAGGGTTGTACAACTCCTGCTTCTTGTAGTTCTTCTCTTCCATGGCGACAAAATTAGGCTATTTTTGCTTTTCATGCAAATAGGCAACCAATTTCCTGACGGCACGTCCGCGGTGCGAGACGGCATTCTTCTCCTCGGCGGTCATCTCGGCAAAGGTGCGGTCAAACCCCTCGGGAACAAACAGCGGATCGTAGCCGAAGCCCTCCGAACCACTTTCGTGGTCGATGATATGCCCCTCGACAATCCCCTCGAAGAGGTGCTCCTCGCCCCCCTCGATCAGTGAAATGACGGTGCGGAAGCGGGCACGACGATTCTCCACCCCCTCCAGATTCTTCAGCAGCAGGCGGTTGTTGGCCGCAAAGTCGTGGCCGTCAGTGGCGTAGCGGGCCGAGTGTACCCCCGGCTCACCGCCCAAAGCCTCGACCTCCAAGCCGGTATCATCGGCAAAGCAGTCCAAGCCCGTGCGCTCGTAGAGGTAGTACGACTTCTGCGAGGCGTTCCCTTCGAGCGTCGAGGCAGTTTCGGGAATATCCTCCTCGATGCCGCACATACGGGGCGTCACCAGCTCGAAGCCCTCCCCCAAAACGGCTTGTACCTCGCTCAGCTTGTGAGCGTTATTCGTTGCAAAGATGATTTTCATATTACATTTTTTCCAATTTGTCATCCAAGGCCATCTTGTCGATGATCGTTTTTACCAGTCGATCCATTTCACCTCCCTCGGTGTAGTCGGCCGGGCAGATGTGGTTCACGCGGTTGTCGTGAATGAGCGACGAGATCGGCTCACGCCCCGACTCCTGCTCGGGGTTGAAAACCGCAATCGAGTGGCCTCCGAAGTTCTTCACCAGGCGCATACAAGGTATGTCGGTCGTACCGTCACCCACGTAGATCATGTGCTTGAAGGGCACGGGACGATTATCCTCGGGGATGTAGCGATTCACAAGCGTCGAGTCATAGACCGACTCCACACCCTTGTTGATCTTGAAGATAAACTGCGTCTTATTCGTGTAATTAACCGCCACGGCCGGCCAATAGGCAATGCCGTCCACATCGTAGAGGAACGAGCAGGCGTAAATCTTGCGGAACTCGTGAGCAATCTCCGTGCCCTCGATGATCTCCGTCAGTCCCGACGAGTTGATGTAGTGCAGGATGCGGATCCCGCGCTCCTCACCATAGCGGTTGATGCGCCCGAACCACTCCTTGACCCCCTTGTAGAGCTGCACTTTGCGTCCCGACTCGCGGAAAGCCTCCCGACGCAACGAAAGCCCCTTCGAACGGGCCGACTGAATCATGCGCGCCATGTAGGTCAACACACCATCGGCATCCTGCTCCTCGGCCAGCGTGTTGGCCTCCTCCCAGAACTCCTTGTTGCTTTTGCCCACGGCGGGGATAAAGTCATACTCCTGCATATTGCCCGGTGCCAGCGTGCCGTCAAAATCGTAGATCAGGGCGATCGTAAAACGCGGATTCTCCATACTTTCACAGTTTAGAAAACAAAGTTACAAATTTTTTCACTATTTTTGTTCTATAAACCCGAAAAGCAAAAAATATGGAATTCAATAAATTGATTGCCAAGCGTCGCTCGATCCGCAAATTCGAGCCTCAGGCCGTTCCGCAGGAGGTCGTGGATCGCCTTCTGGAGGCCACCCTCACCGCCCCTTCGTCGCGCAATTCGCGCTCGACACATCTGATGGTGATCGACGATGCATCCACCATCGCCCGCATGGCCGAGATGCGCGATTACGGCTCGGCTTTTATGAAAAATGCGCCGCTCGTCATTGTTGTGATGGGCGACACGACGGTCACCGATAAGTGGCTCGTAAATGCCTCTATTTCAGCTACGATGTTGCAACTTGCCTGCGTGAATGAGGGGCTTGGTTCCTGCTGGGTGCACGTCGATGGGTCGCTCTGCTTCAAGGACGATCCCGAAGGCCCGAAGGCGGACGAGTTCCTGCGTAGGCTGCTCCCGATCCCCAAAGAGATGAATATCCTCTGCGCAGTGGCCATCGGCTATACAACCTTCGAGCCGGCCGCCCTGCCCGCCTGGGATAAGGAGGCACACATCCACCGCCTGTAAAAACGCTACATTCGTATTGGTGCGATAAGTCTGTGCCGCCTTTTGGTGGCCCGTCGGACAACGATTTTGATAAGGGGACTAAGAAGCTCCTTGGGTGGTGCTAATGGATGTTGTGGTTTTCCGTTAA
>CAYOEE010000235.1:0-2656 GCA_964402935.1 uncultured Alistipes sp.
GTGGCCATCGACAAGCTCGACAAGATTGGTTTGGAGAATGTAAAGGCCGAGCTGCGTGAGCGTGGCTTGGAGGAGGCAGCCATCGAGAAGTTGCAGCCGATTCTCGAACTGCAAGGCTCGAACGCCGAGAAGATTGCCACGATCCGCGAGGTGCTCGCTACCTCAGAGGAGGGCTTGAAGGGCGTCGAGGAGATCGAGACCGTCTTTAAGCACGTCGAGGCGCTCGGCATTGATTTGCAGGTGGAGCTGGATCTCTCGTTGGCGCGTGGACTGAACTACTACACGGGGGCGATCTTCGAGGTGAAGGCGCTCGACTTCCAAATTGGCTCCATTTCGGGCGGTGGTCGCTACGACAACCTCACGGGTATCTTCGGCCTGCAAAACGTTTCGGGCGTCGGTATCTCGTTCGGTGCCGATCGCATCTACGATGTGATGCTCGGCCTGGGACTTTTCCCCGAGGAGCTGAACTCCTCGACCCGCGCCATCTTCCTCAATCTGGGCGTGGAGGAGCAGAACGCTTCGCTCAAACTTCTGCGTGAGCTTCGCTCGGCGGGTGTGCCGGTGGAGATCTACCCCGAGCCGGCCAAGATGAAGAAGCAGATGGAGTACGCCAACCGTCGCCAGATCCCCTTTGTGGTGATTATCGGCTCGGAGGAGTTGGCTGCCAAAGAGGCTACGGTGAAGAATATGATGACGGGCGAGCAGCGTCGTGTCGCGTTTGCCGACCTGAACGCTGTGCTGCAATAAAACGCCATGAAGCGCCTCGTGATTCTCCTTTCGCTGCTGTTTGCGCCGTGCTCTTCGCTCTTGGCCCAGCAGGATAGCGAATCGATGCGTCAACTGCAAAAGTTGGTGAAAGCCTACCGCTACATGGAGCGCTATTACGTCGATACGCTCCGTGCCGAGAAGGCTGTGGATGGCGCTTTGGCAGGGATGCTGTCCACCTTGGACCCTCATTCGGCCTACCTTTCGCGGGAGGCCATGGAGGAGGTCGAGGTGGAGATGGAGGGCGAATTTAGCGGCATCGGCATCGAGTATCGCATCAATCGCGATACGATTACGGTGATGAACACCGTGGTAGGAGGCCCGGCCGAGCAGGTGGGACTTATGCCCGGAGATCGCATTCTGAAGATTGATACGTTGCAGGCGGTGGGGATTAAACAGAGCGAAGTGCCGAAACTCCTGCGTGGCAAGCAGGGAACGAAGGTCGATCTTTCGATCTACCGTCGAGGCGAAAACGAATTGCTCCACTTCACCCTCACGCGCGATAAGATTCCGTTTCATACGGTCGATGCGGCCTATATGGCCTCCCGGCGGGTCGGCTACATCAAGCTCGGACGCTTTGGGCGCAGTTCGGTGAGCGAATTTAAGGAGGCCTACGAGAAGCTCGGTCGTCCGCGTCGCTTGATCCTCGATCTTCGGGGAAATGGAGGCGGTCTGCTTGATCAGGCGCTCGAGTTGGCGGAATTTTTCTTGCCGAAAGGGGCGCTGATCTTGACCACCGAGGGACGTATCGAACCCGAGCAACGCTTCTATGCCCGCGAGGATGGCGAGATGCTTACGGGGCGTGTAGCGGTGTTGATCGACGAAGTTTCGGCCTCGGCTTCGGAGATTGTTTCGGGTGCATTGCAGGATTGGGATCGTGCCACGATCATCGGTCGCACGAGCTTTGGCAAGGGGCTGGTACAGCGACAAATACCGCTGGGTGACGGCTCGGCCATGCGCATTACGACTTCGCGTTATCTAACCCCTTCTGGTCGCGCCATTCAGCGTCCTTATGAGGTGGGCAAACGACAGGAGTACTACCTCGATCACCTGCGCGGCTATGCCGATTCGATCACGGATGCTACGCCTCGTTATCGTTCCTTGCAGAAGGGGCGAACGATCTATGGAGGTGGTGGTATTCGGCCCGATGTGAAGGTGGAGAGCGATACGACCCACTATTCGAACTACTATGCGCAGTTGGTGCGTCGCGGAATTTTGTTGCAGACGGTGACCGATCACCTCGATCGTTATCGTAAGATGCTGAAAGGTCGCTACCCCACGCTTGATGCTTTTCTGGAGCAATACACGCCCTCCAAGGAGCTGACTGAGGGGTTGAAGGACGAGGCCGAAAAGCAAAAGGTAAGCTATGTCGATGCGGAGTATCAGCGCTCCGAGGAGCTGATTCTCACGCAACTCAAAGCCCTCATAGCGCAACGACTTTATGGTACGGAAGGGTTCTATCGAGTCATCAATCCGACCTATAACGAAGCCTACAAGAAAGCTATCGAACTACTTGACAAATAACTAATAAGAAGAATTAACTCAACGAACACATGAATATCGTTAAACGACTTTACGATTGGATGCTCTCCTGGGGCGATTCGCGCTGGGGAGCTTTAGCGCTCTTTCTGTTTGCCTTTGCCGAATCGAGCTTTTTCCCCATTCCGCCCGATGTGTTGCTGATTGCGCTCTGCCTGGGTGCTGTGACGCGCTCGTTCCGCTTTGCTGCCATCTGCACCGTAGGATCGGTTTTGGGTGCTATGTTGGGTTACTCCATCGGTTTCTTCGCTTGGCAAAATACGGCCGGCGAATACACGGCTTTGGCGCAGTTCTTCTTCAACCACGTCTTCTCGGTCGAGGCCTTTGAAAGTGTGGGTCGGCTCTATGATCA
>CAYOEE010000236.1:0-2564 GCA_964402935.1 uncultured Alistipes sp.
GGCGCAGCTGCTCCATGCGGGCACGGATGGTCGCCGGATTGCGTCTTTCGGTAGCCCACTGCACCTCCGAAAGAGCCGCCAGGCGCGGTAACAACATCCGTTGCAGGTGGTCGAACGAGGTGATATACTCGCTCCAAAGGTTGCACTGCAGACCGTAGATGTATGGTCGTTCATCGGCCGTCAGCCCTTCGTAGGGATTCCACCCATAGACCTTCTCGAACGATACCCAGCCACCGATGGCCAGCCCCTCGCCCTCCTGGCTCTTCGTTTGATAGAAATCGAAGTAGCAGTAATCCATCGGGGCCATGATGGCGTGGTTGCTATGCTTGGCGGCGTAGATACCACCCTTGGAGCCTTGCCACGACATCACCGTAGCCTCAGGGCTCACGCCACCGGCCAGGATGTCGTCCCAACCGATGATGCGGCGGCCATGCTTGGCCAGAAAGCGCTCGATGCGCCCCGTGAGGTAGCTCTGGAGCTGGTTCTCGGCCGTGCGCGTTTCGCTCTCGTCCTTCAGCCCCAGCTCGCGGATGCGGGCCTGGCAGTGCTCGCAGGTCTCCCAGCGATCCTTCGGGCACTCGTCACCGCCGATGTGGATATACTCCGAGGGGAAGAGCTCGATCACCTCGCTGAGTACATTCTCCAAAAATTCGTAGGTCGTCTCCTTGCCGCCACACATCACTTCGGGCGATACACCCCAATGGGTCCACACCTCGACCTGCTGCTCCTCGCAGCCCAACCACGGCAGGGCGTGCAGGGCAGCCTGGGCATGGCTCGGCATCTCGATCTCGGGGATGATGGTGATGTAACGCTCGGCAGCGTAGCGCACGATGTCGCGGATCTCCTCCTGCGTGAAGAAGTGGGGACCGTAGGGGATGCCGTCGTAGGTCGTCGAGCGGAGGCAGTGGCCGATGAGCGTTTCGTTACGTTTCGAGGCGCGCTCCGTCAATTCGGGGTAGCGTTTGATCTCGATGCGCCACCCCTGGTCATCCGTCAGGTGCCAATGGAATCGGTTGAGTTTATGGGCAGCGAGGATATCGAGGTAGCATTTCACCTCCTCGACCGTGAAGAAGTGGCGCACGACATCCATGTGCGCCCCGCGATAGGCGAAGTTGGGTTGATCCTCCACCTCGCAGCAGGGAATAGCCGTGCGGTGCCGCACCATGAGCTGGCGCAACGATTGCAGGGCGTAGTATACACCAGCCTCCGAACCGCCTGCGATATGAATCACCTGGGGCGTGATCTGCATGCGATACCCCTCGGCGTGCAGCTTCTTATCGAGCGTAAGGTGGATACCCTCCGTGCGCTTGGCGTGGGTGCGGGGTGCTTTCAGCGATACGATTTTGGCAACATCCTCGATGAATCGCTCGGCGGGATTCTTAAGCCCCTGCTCGATGTAGATCGGGGTCTTGTGCGTGAGGCGAAAGATCCCCTCCACTGGACGAATCGAGGTGGGCTGGGGGAGAATCGAATAGGTCGTGGCCGATGCGCCGAACGAGAGAAGCAGGGCAACAAAAGTTGCCACCCAACTACGCAGGGTGTGTATCATGATAGCCGTTTTAGGTTACTTTTTCTTGCCTCGGATAAAGGCCTTCAGGGCGTAGCGCCGGTCGCGTCGAGCAATGAAGCCGCCCAGGCGTTTCGCTCCTGCCAATTGCGTGTAGTAGTTGTCCCAGCCGCGTAGCTCGCCATAGCGTCCCAGGATGTAGGTGTAGGCGGTCATCGGGCAGGTGATGCGACGCAGGTTGAAGAGGCTCTCCTTGCGCGTAAGCTCCCGACCGCGGAAATTCATGCGGTTGATGTCGATCACCTCGAAGTGGCAGTGACCCTCGTGATCGATCTTCCACTGCGTATTGCCATTGTTGAAGTCGCCATGCTCCACCCCCTTTTTGTGCAGCTCGACGATAAAGGCGGCAAAGGCATCCAGCACCTGTGCTGTATTGCCTGCGGGGAAGGTGTTGGTGATCTCCGAGATGGGGCGGTAGTCCGAATAGCGGGTGATGAGATACGTTTCGCGGATCAGCCCTCCGTGGTAATCCTCCCGCCAACCGATCGGCTCGGGGGTGGGCAGGTCGAGTCGGCAAAGTTCGGCTGCGTGCTCGTAGGCGCGGCGAGCCTTGCTTTTGCGCAAATGACCATAGAAGAGTGCATTAAGCCCCGAGGGCTTGCGGAATCGCTTGACGGTGATCTTCTCGCCTGCTACCTCGAAGGCGCGGATGGTGTTGCGACCCTGAAAGATCAGCTCGCCTCGATCGAAATGGTCGGGCAGCTGCTCAATAAACGAGCGAAAACGCTCCATGGCGGGGTGGATGTAGAGCTTCATAGGTGCAAAGATAATGAAAAAGACCGTCCCGCGGACAGTCTTTCTCATTTTTTGTCAATTTATTACGTTTTTCTACTTATAGAGCGAGCAGGCAATACCCATCTCCAGACCGCGCAACTCGGCCAGACCGCGCATACGGCCGTAGCACGAATAGCCCGGATTCGACTTGCGATTCAGGTCGTCGCACATCTGTTGCCGGTGGTGGGGGCGCATCGGAATCGAGCGGTGTTACTTCTGCTGA
>CAYOEE010000237.1:0-2550 GCA_964402935.1 uncultured Alistipes sp.
GAATATTGTCCATCGGGCCGGGTCGATAGAGGGCATTCATGGCGATCAGATCCTCGAAGGTCGAGGGCTGCAACTCGCGCAGATACTTCTGCATACCCGGGGACTCGAATTGGAACGTACCCACCGTGCGCCCCTCGCAGTAGAGCTGATAGGTCTTCTTATCGTTGATGATCGAGAAGTCGTCGATATCGACTTTCACGCCCTTCGTCTGCACAATGTTGGCTACGGCATCCTTGAGGATCGACAGGGTCTTCAGACCCAGGAAGTCCATCTTGATCAATCCCGTATCCTCGATCACCGAGCCTTCGTATTGCGTTACAAGCATCTTCTCGCCCGTCTCCTTGTCGTCGGCCGTCGATACGGGCACCCAATCCGTAATGTCGTCACGGCAGATAATCGTACCGCAGGCGTGTACACCCGTATTGCGCACATTGCCCTCCAACATCTTGGCATACAGGATCGTATCGTGCATAATCGGGTCTTCCGAATCCTCGGCAGCCTTCAAATCGGGCACCAGCTCGATGGCGTGACCGAGATTCTTCACCTTCTTTCCCTCCGGCGTTTTGTCGGGCACGAGTTTGCACAGACGATCCGACTCGGGCAAGGGGAGTTTCTGCACACGCGCCACATCCTTAATGGCCGACTTGGTGGCCATCGTACCGTAGGTGATGATGTGCGCCACCTTCTCCTTGCCATATTTTTCGGTCACCCAATTCAACACGCGACCACGACCATCGTCATCGAAATCGACGTCGATATCGGGTAGCGAGATACGGTCGGGGTTCAGGAAACGCTCAAACAGCAGGTCGTAGGCAATCGGGTCGATCTGCGTAATGCCGAGGCAGTAGGCCACGGCCGAACCGGCTGCCGAACCACGACCCGGGCCGACCGAAACGTCCAACTCCTCACGCGCGGCACGAATAAAATCCTGCACGATGAGGAAATAGCCCGGGAAGCCCATCGTCTTCATGATGTGCAGCTCGAACTTCAGGCGCTCCAAAACCTCCTCCGAGAGCGGTTCTCCGTAGCGTTTTTTTGCACCGATCATCGTCAAATGACCCAGGTAGTCGGCCTCGAACTTGATGCGGTAGAGCTTGTCGTAACCACCCAGCTTCTCGATCTTCTTTTTAGCCGCAGCCTCGTCCATGACGACATTGCCGTTCTCGTCGCGCGTAAATTCGTCGAAGAGATCCTGCTCCGTAAGGCGTTGGCGATACTCCTCCTCCGTGCCGAAGTCGGCCGGAATCTCGAAGTTGGGCATGATGGGCGGATTGTCGATCGAGTAGGTCTCGATTTTATCACAAATCTCCACCGTCGTAGCCAGCGCTTCAGGGTCCGATTCGCCAAAAATAGCCTCCATCTCGGCCGTGGTCTTCATCCACTCCTGCTTCGAGTAGAGCATACGTTTCGGATCGTCGAGATCCTTGCCGGTCGAGAGGCAGATCAGACGGTCATGCGCCTCGGCATCCCCCTCATCGACGAAGTGTACATCGTTCGTACAGATGGTCTTGACTCGAAATTTCTCGGCCAAATCGCGGATGCCGTCATTGACCTTGAGCTGCATACCATAGGCCTCGTGGTTGGCACGCTCGACCGTTGCGCGATGCAGCTGCAATTCGAGGTAGAAATCTTCTCCAAAGAGGTTCTTGTACCACCGCACCGCCTCCTCGGCACGCTCCATTTCGTCGGCCGTGATAGCACGCGGCACCTCACCGGCCAGGCACGCCGAGCAACAGATCAACCCCTCGTGGTACTTCTCCAGCTCCACGCGGTCGGTACGGGGGCGCATATAGAAGCCCTCGGTCCAGGCCTTCGAGACAATCTTAATCAGGTTGTGATAGCCCTTGAGATTCTTCGCCAGCAGGATGAGGTGATAGCCGCTCTGGTCCAGCTTGCCCTCCTTGTTCTGGAGGCGACGACGTGCCACATAGACCTCGCAACCGATGATGGGCTTGAAGGCCGCCTTGCGCTTCCATTCGGCCAACTTCTTCTCCTCGGCACGGATATCGCCCTCGGGCGTTGCCGACTCGAGCGATCCGTCTTTCAGACCCGCAATGCGTTTTTCACATTCGGCGATGGCATCTTTGCACTTACCCTTGAACTTCTTGATGTAGTTCGTAAACTCCTTCACGCCAAACATGTTGCCGTGATCGGTCAGTGCAATACCGGGTTGCCCGTCTGCCGCAGCCTTATCGACCAGGCGCTGAATAGAAGCCTGGCCGTCGAGGATCGAGTATTGCGAGTGAACGTGCAGATGGACAAATCGGGACATATCTTATGGGCATTTTTCGTGAAACAAAGATACATATATTTCTATGAAAAAAGCATGGCAGGGGGATTGTATTTTTCAACATTATTTCGTATATTTACAAAGGCGAAGAGACACCCTTAATATTCAACGATATGCAACAAGAGGAGTTCGTTGTGCTGGCGGAGTACAACACCTTGGCCGAGGCCGAGATCGTGAAGTCAATTTTGCAGAGTGCAAGACTTTGGGTCGATATCCGCAACGAGTATATGTCGGCCCTCAATCCGATCAGCGGAGCTGCC
>CAYOEE010000238.1:0-2547 GCA_964402935.1 uncultured Alistipes sp.
ATCACTCCGCCGTTGCCCTCGCCACCGATCACGGCACCGACCTCTTTCATCTTCGTTGTGACGTTTACTTCGCCCACGGCAGCGGCCGTGTAGCTGCCTCCGAGCGCCTCCGTAACATCGCGTAAAGCACGCGACGAGGAGAGGTTCGAAACCGTCGCACCGACGCCCTGCTTTTCGAGGATGTATTTCGCAACAGCCACGAGCGTATATTCCTCTCCAAACATCACGCCATTCTCCATGATGAAGGCCAAGCGATCCACGTCGGGATCGACCACCACGCCCAGGTCGGCCTTCTCCTTGACGACCGCCTCGCAGATCTCGGTAAGATTCTCGGCCAGCGGTTCGGGGTTGTGGGCAAACTCACCCGTAGGGTCGCAGTTGAGCTTTACCACCTCGCAACCCATGGCCTCAAGCAGGCGGGGAATCACTACACCGCCCACCGAATTGACGGCATCGACTACGACGCGGAATTTGCGCGCTTTGACCGCCTCGACATCCACGGCTTTCAGCGCAAGCACCTGACCGATATGCTCCTCGTTGAAGTCCGAGCACTCGATCAGCTTGCCGATTCGGTCGATCGTGGGGTAGATATAGGCCTCCTCGGCCATCTCCAGCACACGCTTACCCTCCTTGTCGGAGAGAAATTCACCCTCGGCATTGAGCAGCTTCAGGGCGTTCCACTGGCGGGGGTTGTGCGAAGCGGTGATGATGATACCGCCATCGGCACGCTTTGTGATAACGGCCATCTCGGTACCCGGTGTGGTGCAGAGCCCCACGTCGATTACGTCGGCACCCGAAGCGAGCAACGTACCGACCACCAGGTCGCGCACCAGCTCACCTGAGAGGCGTGCATCACGACCGACAACGATACGGATGCGCTTTTCGGGGTTGCGCTCGGCAATCAGTCGCGCATAGGCAGTGGTGAACTTTACAACATCAATCGGCGTGAGATTTTCGCCTTGAGGGCCTCCGATCGTACCGCGGATACCCGAAATGGATTTGATGAGTGTCATGGTCAAAAAGGCTTTGATACTTATATTATATGATTTTTTTGCTCGGTTTGTTTTGTTATTCGAGGTAAAATTAGTACTTTTATGCCAAATATAAAAATAAAAAAACGACTTTCGATGCGCACAATTCCCTCTTCTGAGTTGATTATCAACGATGACGGCTCGATTTTTCACCTTCATCTGAAGCCCGAACAGCTGGCCGATACGGTCATTTTGGTGGGCGATCCCGGCCGTGTGGCTATGGTTGCGGAGTTCTTCGACGAGGTCGAGTGTCGTGTTTCAAACCGCGAGTTCAATACCGTAACCGGTCGCTATAAGGGGAAGCGTATGACGGTGCTTTCGACCGGTATCGGCATCGGCAATATCGACATTTCGGTCACGGAGCTGGATGCGTTGGCCAACATCGACTTCACGACGCGACAGGTTAAGCCCGAATTCCGACAGCTGACACTCGTACGGCTCGGCACGTCGGGTGCCATTCAGCCCGACATCAAGGTAGGCGAGGTGGTCTTCTCGCGCACATCGCTCGGTTTCGACGGCCTGCTGAACTACTATGCAGGTCGCAACGAGGTGTGCGATTTAGCCATCGAGGAGGCCTTCGTAAAACATACGGGCTGGAATCCGCAGTTGCCTGCGCCCTACTTCATCGACGCCGATCGGACGCTCTTTGAGCATTTCAAGGACGTAACGCGCGAGGGCATCACGATTGCCGCCCCGGGCTTCTACGCGCCGCAGGGTCGCTGGGTGAGATTGCAACCCCGGGATCCGAAGCTCAACGAGAAGATCGAGTCGTTTGCGTATGAAGGTCGTCGCATCACCAACTTCGAGATGGAAGGCTCGGCCCTGGCCGGTCTTTCGGCTCTGATGGGTCACCGTGCCGCCACGATCTGCACGATCATCGCTCAGCGCATCGCACTCGATGCCTGCACCGACTATAAACCCTTTGTGCGAAAGATGATCCAGACGGCACTTGACAAGCTCTCGACGCTGTAACGCATGAAAAAGCAAACAAAAGTATAACAAACAAAAAATAGACAAACGATGAAATTTACTGTATCAAGTTCGGCACTGCTTTCGCTGCTGGCTACGACCGGCAAGGTGATCAGCAACAAAAACACCCTTCCCATTCTCGACTACTTCCACATGGAGCTTACGGGCACGGAGCTGAAGGTGACCGCCTCGGATCTCGAAACGACCCTCGTGGGTTCGATTCAGGTCGAGAGCGTCGAGAGCGAGGGTACGATTGCCGCCCCCGTAAAGCAGATGCTCGATTCGCTTAAGGAGTTCCCCGAGTTGCCTTTGACGATCGACGTAAACGATAAGAATTGGGAGATTAAGATCAACTGGAAGAGCGGTTCGCTCTCGATTCCGGGTGCATCGGCCGTGAGCTATCCCGCCGTGCAGCAGTTGCAGGCCGAGTGCAAGGAGCTGACGCTCGATGTTGATGTGCTGGTAAACGGTATCAATAAGACGATCTTCGCCACGGCCGACGACGAGTTGCGTCCCGTGATGAACGGTGTCTATCTGAACCTGCAAC
>CAYOEE010000239.1:0-2546 GCA_964402935.1 uncultured Alistipes sp.
AGAGGCTGGTTTTGCGGCTCTCGTCGATGAGATGAAGCAGATGGGGACGTTTGATGTGCGTGATCTGCCTCAAACGCGTAGCGGCGAGGTACAAACCGATGATACCTTTGTGTCGTTGCGTGAGCATTTGATCGAGCAGGGTTTACGCGAATTTACCGACGAGGAGTTGGCGGAGATTATTGCCGATTCGTTGGAGTACGATCCCGAAGATAGTTTGATAGTCGATCCCTATATGATGGCATTGTTGAATGAGAATCGAGAGGTGCAGATCGCGGACAAAATGTATCGCTATGTTGATGAGGGCTTGTTGATCTATGACGCCCCCGTCTTTGACTCTATTTGGAATGGAGGTCCCGGGTCTGTTTTTGATCCTGGAAATATTATTTGGCCGGATAGTATGGTGATTCAGGATAGTGAATCCATGGTTGTAATGGATAATAATGGTAATGAGGCTGTTTTGCACCCCATTGAATATATACGTGGCGATTATGTCGGTGATAGGGATTTGATAGACTATCCCGGCGGCGGTGGTTCCGGAAGTGGAACAGGTGGTAGTTCTGGTGGCGGAACTTCGGGAGGTAATACCGAAGATGAACCGACTAACGGACTGTTACTGAATGATGGCTCGATTGTCCCTGAATCAAATATTAATTTCGCCTATTACGAACAGGGCGAGGGTGATGGTAGTTGGATTCAAAAAGGAATTTCGGGTCTGCTTGGCACCAATGTAGTGGTGATTAATAAATTTGATAAAAAGCATCGTATGAAACTGCGAATGTTTGATATGGATTACCTTATTTATAAATCGTGTGGTATGACAGTGCGAATGCAGAAGAAATTTTTGGGGATTTGGTGGCGCAAAAAAGCGCAGCGCATTTATTATGGTTGGAGTCCGCTGGAAATTGAATATAAATTTCCGTACAAAATATTCTTCGATCCGGGTTCGCCTACTCCCCCGAATGTTGAATTGGGTGAGGGTGATATTGACGAGTTGCCCTCCAAGTATCCCGATGTTTATACGCGCGATTTTCCGTTAAAGGGAGGAAAGGTTGCGTTGTTCCATGTCCCCGGAAATCAATATGATTTTAGATCGGGCAATATTGGGCAATTTTTTAATAATTATATGTCCACTATCAGCGATTTAACAGCTCTGTGGGGGTCTTATCTAACAAATAACGGGTTGGCGGATATGTCCTATGGCTTATATACTCCGTCGGCTGACGACTGTAGAATGTTGTGTATTTTTCCTTCGTTTTCGCAAAGTGTAGATACTGAAGGTCGTGAGGCTATACGCTGGGAGAGTATGTTGGCAGTTGGGGCAGTAACCTATAGTTACAAGCTAGACGAAAGCTTTAACTACAAGAATATCGGCTTTGAGGATACTACTCCCGATTTTAAGATTATGCGAGGAGGTGTGTACGGCGCTGTTATGTACAATAATCAGTTGCGTGCTTGTTTAATCGGAACAAAATAACTAATTTTATAGAAAATGGATTTATTAAAGTAAATCGGCAACTTATGAAAAGATTGTTGTTTTTTGCGGTGCTCCTTTTAGCGACCCACACCGTGGCACAAGAGCGGACAGTTCGTGCGGTAGAGGGCGAATTTAGTTGGGGCGCCAGTCTTCCGACTAATGGATTGGGAGACCAAGTGTTGCTTGATGCCAGAGATTTTGTCCTCGAAGCCCGCTATAATTTTGCAAAAGTACCGGTAGATGTGGGAGTTTTGTTGAAAGGTGCGTATCTGATGCGCGAGCGCGAGAATCCGGCCGAGACCTGGCCCGGACGGTATGAGGACAAGAAGTATGATGTCACAACCTGGCATACGATGGCCGTAGCTGATTATAATTTTCGACGCGATAAAAATGTTTCGTTTTTTGTCGGTCTGGCAGCCGGTTGTGGCTCGGAGGATGCCTGGAATGAAAAGCCTGTGAATGTCAAATTCTGCGCAATGCCTCGCTGTGGTGTGGAATTGTGGCATCACCTGCGGGTAACACTCTCCTATACGTTCATGGACAAGCGAACCAATCACCTGAGCATGGGCCTTGGCGTAGTCTTCGGTGGTGGTAAAAAGAGATAGCTTTTCCTATTTGGGTTTTGGGTTAAGCGCGCGCAACTCCTTGTGTGGGAGTTGCGCGTTTTTTTTTGTGGGGCGGGGTAGCGGTTCGGCATAACCGACCGAGCACGAGGCTTTGGGCGACTTTTTGTCTATCCACGCCCATTTTCGAAACGGCTCCAGAAGCGTCTCTGAGGCCGATTTGCGAAAAAAGTTGCATTTTTTTGTCCTAAAAATTTGCAGGGAATAATTTCTTGCCTTATCTTTGCATCACCA
Source organism: uncultured Alistipes sp. (assembly GCA_964402935.1). Taxonomy (GTDB): domain Bacteria; phylum Bacteroidota; class Bacteroidia; order Bacteroidales; family Rikenellaceae; genus Alistipes. The sequence continues at coordinate 2,332 of CAYOEE010000239.1, forward strand.
AACAAGAAATGGTGGATTCATCTAAGGGCTAGGATACGTGCCTCTCACGCACGACATAGGGGTTCGAATCCCCTATCCACTACAAAAGAACAAAAAATATAAGGAGTGCAAATCGCACTCCTATATTTTCATATTCATTTTGAGAGAGTTAGGGCGATTCGGGATCACTGAAAAATTCCGGTGGAGTCGTAAAAAAAATCAAACAAAAATTGTTT
>CAYOEE010000240.1:0-2522 GCA_964402935.1 uncultured Alistipes sp.
GAGGAGCCGATGCAGATCTTCCCCGCCGTGCACTACACGATGGGCGGTATCTGGGTGGACTACAACCTGATGACCACGATCCCGGGTCTGTACGCCATTGGTGAGGCCAACTTCTCGGATCACGGTGCTAACCGCCTCGGTGCTTCGGCCCTGATGCAGGGTCTTGCGGACGGTTACTTCGTACTTCCCTACACGATTGGCGACTACCTCTCGAAGAAGATTCAGACTCCGAAAGTAGATGTCAATACCCCCGCATTCGACGAGGCTGAAAAGGCCGTGAAGGAGAAGATTCAGAAGCTCATGTCGATCAACGGTAAGCAGTCGGTGGACGATATCCACAAGAAGCTGGGTCACATCATGTGGGAGAACGTAGGTATGGCTCGTACGGAGCAGTCGCTCAAGACGGCCATCAAGGAGATTCAGGCTCTGCGCAAGGAGTTCTGGAAGGATGTGAAGGTCGTTGGCGATCCGATGTCGTTCAACGTGGAGTTGGAGAAGGCACTGCGCCTGGCCGACTTCCTGGAGCTGGGTGAGCTGATGGCTCGTGACGCCCTGAACCGCGAGGAGTCGTGCGGTGGTCACTTCCGCTCGGAGCACCAGACCGAGGAGGGCGAGGCCCTGCGCCACGACGACAAGTTCGCCTACGCTGCCGTTTGGGAGTACAAGGGCATGGACGAGGAGCCGGAGCTGACGAAGGAGATGCTCGACTACGAGTTCACGCACCGCGCACAGCGCAACTACAAGGACTAATCACACTTTTGACGTACAACACTTTAACAACACAGAAATTATGAATTTCACCTTAAAGATATGGCGTCAGAAGGACGCAAAATCGAAGGGCGCATTCGAGACCTACAAGGTTAGCGACATCTCGGCCGACACCTCGTTCCTCGAAATGCTCGATATTCTGAACAACAACCTCGTACACGAGGGCAAGGATCCCGTCGCTTTCGACCACGACTGCCGTGAGGGTATCTGCGGTATGTGCTCGCTGCACATCAACGGTTTGGCACACGGCCCCGGCCAGAACGCCACGACCTGCCAGATCTACATGCGTAAGTTCAAGGATGGCGATACGATTACGATCGAGCCGTGGCGCTCGGCTGCCTTCCCCGTGATCAAGGACCTCGTGGTGAATCGTGGTGCTTACGACCAGATTCTGCAGGCCGGTGGTTACGTTTCGGTACGCACGAACTCGGTGCCCGATGCCAACGCCATTCCCATTCCGAAGGCAGATGCCGACGAGTCGATGGACGCCGCCGCTTGCGTAGGTTGCGGTGCTTGCGCTGCAACGTGTAAGAACGGCTCGGCTATGCTGTTCGTCGCTGCCCGCGTATCGTCGCTGGCCAAGCTGCCGCAGGGCCGTGTCGAGGGTGCTCGTCGTGCCAAGGCCATGGTTGCCAAGATGGACGAGCTGGGCTTCGGTAACTGCACCAACACGGGTGCCTGCCAGGCCGAGTGCCCGAAAGGTATCTCCATCGCGCATATCGCCCGCCTGAACCGCGAGTTCTTGTCGGCCAAGTTGCAAGACTAAACGATGCATAGAAAAAGCGACCTTCTTTCGAGGGTCGCTTTTTTGTCTTACCAGGGCGTGCGATATTGCGCGATAAAGCGCAATTATATAGACAATCCCCCGACCCCTTTGAAAAGGGGAGGTCGCCCGCCTGAACCGCGAGTTCTTGGCAGCCAAGATTCAAGACTAATCTGATTGTCATACGCAAAACCGAGTGGACGAAAGGTCACTCGGTTTTTTGTTGTATTCTGCTACATTTCTGATTGCAAATAAGCTGTCACGATGGTTTCAAGTTGCTCTCGCAACTGGTACAAATCTGCCGGAGATTCTACAATATGCATGGTAGCATTCTTGTTCGCATCAAAAGTTTCAACTTTTTTCACCTTGCCATTATAACGCAAACGACATATCGGTTTACGGTTATTGTCGTCAAACAAAATCGCGCAATAGGTTTGAGCATCCCGCATAGCTATACGCTCTACTCCTACTTTACCGCATAATATCGCACGGATGATGTAGAAACTCTCACGCTCTTCTTCTGTGGTCACAACGTTCGAACTCTCCACCTCGGGAGCCTGCGTAGGCTCGGGAGTTTGCTCGTTATTTTTCTCCTCATCGTGGATGGCGGCCTTCAATCGATCAGCAATTTTATCGCTAATATAGCACGAAATTGTTCTTTTCAATAAGCCCGCAAACTGCTCTACAACCTTTTGGGTACAAATACCATCATATACCTGCTTGGCAAAATACTTTACCAATTCGGGTGAAGGATTGGTGAATTCTGCATCTATCGCCGTTTTCAGCGCACCCATATACTTCAACTCACTTGCCGAATTCAAGATCGACTCCACATCGAAATAGGAGCGATGAAACTTCTTTAACTCTTCTATTTGAGCCTCTTTGACTTCTTGCAAGTTCACCTCCAAGAAGGGTTTCGTATCCATCTTGTTCGGCTCTAACAAATCGGTATAAAACCGGTACACGATACCATTCGTCAGCACACCGAATT
>CAYOEE010000241.1:0-2521 GCA_964402935.1 uncultured Alistipes sp.
CGGGTCAGCAGTCGGACGAGGAGGGCAACCCGACGATGAAGCCCTTCTGGGAGATCACCGAGGAGGAGAAGACGAAGTGCTTGGAGGCAACGACATGGTTCCCCGCCGATCGCGGCTACTTCCGTGGCGGTGGCTACTCGTCGCACTTCCTTACGCGCGGCGAGATGCCGATGACGATGTGCCGTCTGAACCTCGTGAAGGGGGTCGGCCCCGTGCTGCAGATCGCCGAGGGTTGGGCCGTGAATACCGATCCGCACATCTTCAAGGTGATCAACGAGCGCACCGACCGCACCTGGCCGACGACCTGGTTTGCTCCGCGCCTGACGGGTGAGGGCAACTTCAAGGATGTCTATTCGGTGATGAACAACTGGGGCGCCAACCACGGTGCTATCAGCTACGGCCACATCGGTGCCGAGTTGATTACGCTCTGCTCGATGCTCCGCATCCCTGTCTGCATGCACAACGTCGAGGAGGATAAGATCTTCCGTCCCTCGTCGTGGGCTGCTCACGGCATGGATAAGGAGGCCGCCGATTATCGCGCTTGCGAGAATTACGGTCCGATCTACAAGTAATATTTACTCGGAACGCGCCTAAAAAGGTGATTTTTGCGTTACGCTCGTGCTCAAAATGCTCACATACGCATAGTATGCTCCGCTTTTTAGCACTTCGCAAGCCTTGAAATCCCACTTTTTATCCGCGTTCGGAAGGCCGAATGAAATGCTGATGAGGGTTGTGGCTATGCTGCAACCCTCATTTTTTTGTGTTAGGCGTTTCTTCAGTTGCCCTATAGGCTTTTTCTGCCCTTGCTGAATTTTTAATTTTTAATTGCAAAAAAGCTACGCTTTTTCGAGTGCTTTTTGTATCTTTGTAAAATACCGAAGAACTACGCTTATGAAAACAACGATTCGCACCATAACGCTGACCCTCGTGTTGCTCTTTATCGCTCTTTCATCGTTTGCGCAGAGCCTTGAGGAGGCCTTTCGCAATCCTGCGGGGGATGCCAAGCCTTGGACGCTGTGGTATTGGATGTATGGAGCTGTCTCGGAGGAGGGGGTGCGCGAGGATCTGCGTTCGATGGCCGAGGCGGGGCTGGGCGGAGCGTACCTCGTGACGATCCGTTCGAGCGACGATCGACGCGGTGTGCCGTTTCAGGGCGATGCGGATCAGCTGAGCGAGAATTGGTGGCAGCGTCTCGGCGCGGCCTTTGACGAGGCGGACAAGCTCGGCCTGCAACTCGGTGTGCATATCTCGGACGGCTTTGCCCTGGCCGGCGGCCCGTGGATTTCGCCCGAGGAGTCGATGCAGAAAGTCGTAACGAGCGAAGCGGTTGTTACGGGGGGCGAGGCGGTGGATATCACCCTCGCAAAACCGGCCCACTACGAAGATTATTACGAGGATATTGCCCTCTTGGCACTGCCGATGAAAGGGTGTTTTACGTTGCCCCAACCGCAGGTTTCGGTCGAGACCCTGGCCGAGCAATTCACCGAGCAACAGCGCGCCACGATCGACGAAAAGGGTGTCATCCGTGCCCGCGTGGCCTGCCGTATTCACTGCACCTTCCCCGAGGAGGTCGAGGTGCACAACATCGAGATTATCCTCTCGGGCAACAACTACCAGGCACACCGCTTGCGCCTCAGCGCCAAGCAGGCGGATGGCAACTATGCGCTTGTTTCGCAATTCGAGTCGGCACGTCACGGCTGGCAGAATACCGATTTCCAATCGACCCACGCCATCCGGCCGACCACGGCGCGTGAGTTTGTCTTCGATTGGTCGCCCTCAGGCAGTGAGCCGGGCTCGGAGGATTTGGATGCCGCCAAGTGGGCACCGAACCTCAAAATCAAGGAGATCCGTTTCCACGGCACGCCCCGCATCCACCAATGGGAGGGAAAGAGCGGTCTGGTGTGGCGCGTAGCGCGTCATACGACCGCGGAGGAGATTCCGTCGTCGGATTGCGTGCAGTTGGAGGAGGTGATCGACCTCACGGCCTCGTTGCAGGGCGATAAGGTGCAGTGCACGCTCCCGGCAGGGGCTTGGCGACTGCTGCGCATCGGCCACACTTCGACGGGCCACACGAACGCCACGGGCGGTGCAGGGCGCGGTTTGGAGTGCGATAAGTTCAGCCGCGAGGCGGTCGCAAAGCAGATCGACAGTTGGTTTGGAAAGATCTACCGCACGATCGACCCTGCGGTGGCCAAGCGCGTGCTGAAGGTGCTCTATGTCGATAGCTGGGAGTGCGGATCGCAGAATTGGAGCAAGAATTTTGTAGCCGAGTTCCGGGCGCGTCGCGGTTACGACCTGAAGCCGTGGTTGCCCCTCCTGGCCGGTGTCCCGATGGTCTCGGTAGAGGAGTCGGAGCGTGTGCTACGCGATGTGCGCGAGACGATTGGCGAGCTGATTCACGATGTCTTCTTCGATGTTTTGGCCGAGAAAGCCGACGAGTACGACTGCCGTTTCACGGCCGAGAGCGTAGCTCCGACGATGATCAGCGACGGCATGTACCACTACGACAAGGTCGATCTGC
>CAYOEE010000242.1:0-2513 GCA_964402935.1 uncultured Alistipes sp.
CACGCCTCGACCTACCTGATTGCCGAGTACTTCCCCCAGGACAAGATGTTCGGCTACCTGATGGAGAAGGAGGTGAAGGCTATCTCGGAGGTGATGGAGAAGCCGCAGCGTCCCTTCTGCGCCATCGTGGGCGGTTCGAAGGTTTCGTCGAAGATCGGCGTAATCAAGGCCCTCTTGGACAAGTGCGACTCGATCATCATCGGTGGCGGTATGACCTACACGTTCGCCGGTGCGCTGGGTGGTAAGGTCGGCAAGTCGATCTGCGAGCCCGATATGTTCCCCGTAGCCCTCGAGATTCTCGAGATGGCCAAGGCCAAGGGTGTGAAGTTCGTCATGTCGCCCGATGCACTGACCTGCGATCAGTTCTCGGAGGAGGCCAACACGAAGGAGGCTTCGGTCATGGACATCGATCCCGAGTGGGAGGGTGTCGATATCGGTGCCGGTGGTAAGGCTGCTTTCCGCGAGCACATCCTGAGCTGCAAGACGATCCTCTGGAACGGTCCCGTGGGCGTGTTCGAGATCAACAAGTTCGCAACCGGCTCGAAGGCCGTAGCCGATGCTATTGCCGAGGCTACGAAGAACGGTGCCTTCTCGCTCATCGGTGGCGGTGACTCGGTAGCCTGCGTCAATAAGTTCGGCCTGGGTGACGAGGTTTCGTACATCTCGACCGGTGGCGGTGCTCTGCTGGAGTACATCGAGTTCGGCGACCTGCCGGGTGTAGCGGCTATCCGCGACTAATGAAAAAGGCCGCTCCGCAAAGAGCGGCTTTTTTCAAATTCAAAATTCAAAATTTAGAATTCAAAATTGGGGGGGGTAATTAGAACCCCCGATTTTGGATTTTAGGCGAGCAGATTTTGCGACTCCGCAGTCGGGACACGAGGGAACATACTTTGCGTATGTGACCGAATGGCACGGCAAGGAGGGGCAAAAGATGCCGCATACAAATTCAAAATTAAGATGAAGAAGCTTTTATTCTTTGCTGCATTGATTACTATGGTAAGTTGCAACAATCAAAACAACACGCCGGCCATCGACCTGACAAACCTTGATACGACGGTTTCGCCGGCTGAGGATTTCTACCAGTATGCTACGGGCGGCTGGCAGAAGAAGAATCCCCTAAAGCCCGAGTTTGCTCGCTACGGCTCGTTTGACGTGCTGCGCGAGAACAACGAGAAGCGCATCAACGAGCTCTTCTCGGCAATGGCCAAGACGACGGCCGAGCAGGGCACGGTAGAGCAGAAGATTTCGGACCTCTACAAGATGGGCTTGGACTCGGTACGCCTCAACGATGAGGGACTAACCCCCGTGAAGGAGGATCTGAAGGTGATCTATGGCATGACGTCGATGGCCGAGCTGCCCGGTGTCGTGGCTACGATTCACCTCACGGCCGGCAACCCCCTCTTTTCGATGGGTGTAAGCTCGGACCTGATGAACAGCTCGATGAATACGCTCTACCTCTCGCAGTCGGGTCTGGGCATGGGCAACCGTGACTACTACCTCGATGCCGAGAATGAGGAGCTGCGCAAGGGCTATGTAGCCTTCACGGCCAAGGCCTTCGAGCTGGCCGGTGTGGAGAACGCACAAGAGAAGGCCGAGGCGGTGCTGGAGTTCGAGACCCGGCTGGCCGAGCGTTTCCGCTCGAATGTTCAGCTGCGCGATATCGCCGCCGCCTACAACCCGATGACGCGCGAGCAGTTCCTGAAGCGCTACCCCGCTTTCGATTGGGCCGACTACTGCGATGGCGTCGGTTGCGCCGCCTTTGAGACGATCATCGTGGAGCAGCCCGAGGTGATCGACCTCGTGAACTCGCTGCTCAAGGCCGAGAATCTCCCCGTGATCAAGGATTACCTGGCCGCTGCGATGCTCCGCTCGGCAGCCTCCTACTCGGGCGACGAGCTTTATGCCGCCTCGTTCGACTTCTTCGGCCGTCAGATGTCGGGTACGACCGAGATGCGTCCCCGCTGGAAGCGCGCCATGGGTGTACCCAACTCTATTCTCTCGGAGGCCGTGGGTGAAATCTATGTTTCGAAGTACTTCCCCAAGGAGGACAAGGTGCGCATGACGGAGCTGGTGAAGAACCTGCAAGTAGCGCTGGGTCAGCATATTGACGCCCTGGAGTGGATGTCGGACGAGACGAAGCAGAAGGCTCAGGAGAAGCTCGCCACCTTCACCGTAAAGATCGGCTATCCCGACAAGTGGAAGGATTACTCGTCGCTCGAGATCGACCCCTCGAAGTCCTATTGGGAGAATATCAAGCGTGCCAACGCCTGGTACACGGCCGACAACTTCTCGAAGCTCGGCAAGGAGGTAGATCGTGACGAGTGGTTCATGTCGCCCCAGACCGTAAATGCCTACTACAACCCCACGACCAACGAGATCTGCTTCCCCGCCGCGATTCTCCAGCCCCCGTTCTACAACTCGACGGCTGACGATGCCGTGAACTACGGTGCTATCGGTGTGGTGATCGGCCACGAGATGACGCACGGTTTCGACGATCAGGGTCGCAACTTCGA
>CAYOEE010000243.1:0-2508 GCA_964402935.1 uncultured Alistipes sp.
ACATCAACAACGTGATGTATGCCTACATCGACCGTAAGAAGAAGTTGCCCGTAACGACTTTGTTGCGTGCCATCGGCTTCGAGGCCGACCAGCAGATTCTCGAGATCTTCGACCTGGCCGATGAGGTGAAGGTGACGAAGACGAATCTGAAGAAGGCCGTAGGTCGCAAGCTCGCAGCCCGCGTGTTGACGACCTGGGTCGAGGACTTCGTCGATGAGGATACGGGTGAGGTGGTTTCGATCGAGCGTAACAACGTGATCGTTGATCGCGAGACGGTACTCGAGGAGGAGCACATCGAGCAGATCCTCGAGAGCGGTACGAAGTCGATTCTGCTGCACAAGGAGAATGCTTCGGGTATCGACTTCTCGATCATCTACAACACCTTGCAGAAGGACCCCTGCAACTCCGAGAAGGAGGCCGTGGTCTATATTTACAGACAGTTGCGCGCTTCGGAGCCGCCTGATGAGGCGACGGCTCGTGACGTGATCGAGAAGCTCTTCTTCTCGGATAAGCGTTACGACCTGGGTGATGTGGGTCGCTACCGCATCAACAAGAAGCTCAACATGGAGATTGATCCGGCGATCCGCACGCTGACGCGCGAGGATATCATCGCGATCATCAAATACCTGATTCAGCTGATCAACTCGAAGGCCGAGGTTGATGATATCGACCACCTCTCGAACCGTCGTGTGCGCACGGTGGGTGAGCAGCTCTCGAATCAGTTCTCGATTGGTTTCGTGCGTATGGCACGCACGATCCGTGAGCGCATGAATGTCCGTGACAACGAGGTCTTTACGCCGGTGGAGCTGATCAACGCCAAGACCCTTTCGTCGGTTATCAACTCTTTCTTCGGTACGTCGCAGCTCTCGCAGTTCATGGACCAGATCAACCCGCTGGCCGAGATTACGCACAAGCGTCGTCTGTCGGCCCTGGGTCCCGGTGGTCTTTCGCGTGACCGCGCCGGTTTCGAGGTGCGTGACGTACACTACACGCACTACGGTCGTCTTTGTCCGATCGAGTCGCCAGAGGGTCCCAACATCGGTCTGATCTCGTCGCTCTGCGTCTATGCCAAGATCTCGCCCATGGGCTTCATCGAGACCCCCTACCGCACGGTAGAGAACGGCAAGATCGACATGGACAACTCGCACGTTTGCTACTATACGGCCGAGGAGGAGGAGGGCAAGATCGTTGCTCAGTCGAATATGCCGATTGACGACGAGGGTAACTTCCTGCAGCCGGAGCGTATCAAGGCTCGTGAGGGTGCCGACTTCCCCGTGGTAACGGCTCAGGATGTCGATCTGATGGACGTAGCTCCGAACCAGATCGCTTCGGTGGCTGCTTCGCTCATCCCCTTCCTGGAGCACGATGACGCCAACCGTGCCCTGATGGGATCGAATATGATGCGCCAGGCTGTGCCCCTTGTGACGACCGAGGCTCCGATCGTCGGTACGGGTATGGAGAAGGATATGGTATCCGACAGCCGTATTCAGATCGTAGCCGAGGGCGATGGCGAGGTAGTCTTTGCCGACGCTACGAAGATTCAGATCAAGTATGACCGCACGGAGGATGAGATTTTGGCTTCGTTCGAGCCGGAGGTGACGACCTACGAGTTACCGCGCTACCGCCGCACGAACCAAAACACCTCGATCACGCTGACGCCGACCGTCCTGACGGGCGACAAGGTGACCAAGGGCCAGATCCTGACGGAGGGCTACTCGACCGAGAAGGGCGAGTTGGCACTGGGTCGCAACCTGAAGGTGGCTTTCATGCCCTGGAAGGGTTACAACTTCGAGGATGCTATCGTGATCTCGGAGCGTATCCAGCGCGAGGACCTCTTCACGTCGGTACACGTTGATGAGTACATCATGGAGGTGCGCGAGACGAAGCGCGGTGTCGAGGAGCTGACGTCGGATATTCCGAACGTGAGCGAGGACGCTACGAAGGATCTCGACGCCAACGGTATCATCCGCATCGGCGCGGTGGTGAATCCGGGCGATATCATGATCGGTAAGATCACCCCGAAGGGTGAGAGCGATCCCTCGCCGGAGGAGAAGCTGCTGCGTGCTATCTTCGGCGATAAGGCCGGTGATGTGAAGGATGCTTCGCTCAAGGCGCAGCCCTCGTTGCACGGTGTGGTAATCGACACGAAGCTCTACAGCCGTGCCAACAAGGATTCGTCGAAGAAGGGCAAGACGGCCGAGAAGGCTCAGCTCGAGAAGCTCGACGAGCGCTTTGCACAGCAGATTCAGGAGCTGACGAAGCGCCTGGTGCAGAAACTCTGGACGCTCCTGCAGGGCAAGACGACGAAGGGTGTTTACGACTACTTCGGCGTGGAGCTTTACGGTGCCGGTACGAAGTTCTCGCAGAAGATGTTGGAGGAGATCGGCAAGCGCGTCATCGACGAGAAGACGGGCGTGATGTCGGGCTACCTGAACCTGGGTCCCGCCACGTGGACGGGTGACGAACACACCGACTCGCTGATCGAGAAGACGATCAACAACTACATCA
>CAYOEE010000244.1:0-2480 GCA_964402935.1 uncultured Alistipes sp.
TTGCAGAAGTGGATCTCGAACGTACCCTCGTATTCGGGGAATTGTGCCAGGTAGCCGCGGGTGATCTTCTCACGAATCTCCTCGCGCTTCGTGGGATCAATCAGGGCGATGCAGGCTCCCTTGAAGCCCGCGCCCGAGAAACGGCCGCCATAGATGCCCTCCGTTTGGCGCATCAGTTCATAGATGGCGATTAACTCGGGGGAGCCGCACTCATAGTTGTGAATGGAGGATTCGCAACTCTCAAAGCTCAATTTACCGAAAAGTTCCAAATTACCCGACTCCCAGGCCGTCACACCCTTACGCACACGCTTATACTCCGAGTAGAAGTGCTCGGCTCGGCGGGCAAAGCGGGCGGGCATCCGATCCTTCGTCTTCTCGTAAAGCTCCTTCGGCACATCGCGCAGGAAAGTCTTATCGAGTTTCTTGAGCGGTTGATCCTGGTAGGCCAACATATTCCATGCAGCCGTGCGGCACTCGCTCACGCGGAGGTTGTAGTCACTCGACACGAGGCTGCGCGTCAAGCCCGAGAAGATAATAGCCAGTTCAAAGGGGGGCATTTTCGGATTACGACGGATGATGCGATACTGCTCACTATCCGTATCGAGGAAGAGGACACCCTCCTTCTCACCCAGCACGATACACGACTGGTCAAGGATACCGTTATTCAGGCCGATGTACTCGCGCTCGGCCTCCGAGGCGATCTTGATCACCTCCATCTTCGTCAGCGAGATGTTGTTTGCCTTGGCCAGGGCCATCACATAGGCAACCAGCACCGCAGCGCTCGACGAAAGACCACCTACGGGCAACGATCCCTGCAACACGCCACGAATTCCATGTTTAAGGTCAAAGCGCTTGCGCAGGGCGAACTTTGCGCCACGTGCATAGTCGCCCCAATTATGGTTGCGCACCTGCACCGGCGTATGAATATCAAAACGAATCTCCCCCTCGAAGGTGCGGCTCGACAACTCCACCACCCCATCCTCGGTGGGCGAGAAGTAGAGATCGACCCCCTTATCGAAGGCGAAGCCCATCACCAATCCGTGCTGGTGATCGACGTGCGCACCAAGCGGGCAAACGCGGTAGGGCGAGAAGATGTGATACTGCGGCTCTGCGCCAAAGCGCTCCACAAAATAGTTTTTCAACGAAGTCATGGCGTTACGATGCTTGCGAGGCCAATTCTTGGTCGATGGCCTCATAGACTGAGTTCTGGGACTTAAATTCGGGAACGGTGCGTTTCATCAGGCGAACCATGTCGGGGATTTCAACCGCCACGGCCATACGCTCCAGCTCATTCAACGCCATCAGCGCATCCTGATAGTCATACTCGCGCACCTTGGCTACGCGGATGCGGTCGTGCGAGGTAGGCAACGTATTCTCGGCATTGGAGAGCACCTCCTCGTAAAGTTTTTCGCCCGGACGCAGACCGGTATATTCAATCTCGATATCCTCGCCCACCTTCAAACCGGCCAGGGCAATCATTCGGCGTGCCAAGACATCAATCTTTACCGACTCGCCCATATCAAAAACGAAGATCTCGTTACCCTTCGACATCGTAGCAGCCTCCATCACCAGACGACACGCTTCGGGGATGGTCATGAAGAAACGCGTAATATCGGGATGCGTCACCGTAAGCGGGCCTCCCTTGGCAATCTGCTCACGGAAGCGAGGAATCACCGAGCCATTCGAGCCGAGCACATTGCCAAAACGGGTGGTTACAAAGCGGGTCTTCCCGCGCGCCGCACCGCCCTCGATAGCTAAGCCAAGCGACTGCACATAGATCTCGGCCAGGCGCTTCGTGCAACCCATGATGTTGGTCGGATTAACCGCCTTGTCGGTCGAGATCATCACCATCTTCTCCACCTCATACTCGATACACTTGTCGGCCACGTTGCGCGATCCGGCCACATTGACATAGACGCTCTCGCAAGGATTCTCCTCCATCAACGGAACGTGCTTATAAGCGGCCGCATGAAAGACCACCTCGGGACGATAGGTGCGAAAAGCGAAATCGAGACGGTTCTTCAGGCGCACATCTCCGATCACGGGGATAAATTTCAACGACGGAAAACGCTCCTCAAGTTCCAGGCGGATATTATGCATCGGGGTTTCGGCGTTATCGAAGAGTATCAGCTGCTTCACACCGAAGGTTGCCAGCTGACGGCACAACTCCGAACCGATTGAGCCGGCGGCACCCGTTACCAAGATGGTCTTACCTCGGAAATTGGCCACGATCTCATCCATCGAAATTTTAATTTCGGGGCGTCCCAAAAGATCCTCGATCTTCACCTCGCGGATGTGCTGTTTCATCACCTTACCACCCACCACCTCGTCGATGGTCGGCGCCATCAGCACCTTCATGCCACACGAAGTGGCTACACGCACCACGCGTCCCTGCTCCTGTTGAGCCTCCAGCTCCGTGGCAAAGAGGACGCCATCCGTCAATCCGCGATAACGCAGATAGGCCAAATCCTCGTCCGAGG
>CAYOEE010000245.1:0-2468 GCA_964402935.1 uncultured Alistipes sp.
AGATCTACTCGGGCGGTCTGGGTATCCTGGCCGGTGACTACCTGAAGGAGGCCTCGGATAAGAATGTTCCGATGGCTGCCGTGGGTCTTTTGTATCGCTACGGTTATTTCACGCAGCGCCTCTCGTCGCAGGGTGCCCAGGAGGCTACCTACGAGGCGCAGAATTTCTATAAACTGCCCATTTCGCCCGTGCGTGATGCCATGGGCAACTGGGTGACGGTCAATGTGGCCCTGCCGGGTCGTACCCTCTCGGCTCGCGTATGGCTCTGCCAGGTAGGACGCACGAACCTCTACCTGCTGGATACGGACTACGAGGCCAACCTCGAGGAGGATCGTCAGATTACCCACTACCTCTACGGTGGTGACTGGGAGAACCGCCTCAAGCAGGAGCTGTTGCTCGGTATCGGCGGTATCCGCGCCCTGCGCCAGATGGGTATCAAGCACGACGTATATCACTGCAACGAGGGTCACGCCGCCTTTATCGGCATCGAGCGCATCCGCGACCTGGTGAACCACAAGCACCTCTCGTTCTCGGAGGCTCTTGAGGTGGTACGTTCGTCGTCGCTCTTCACGACCCACACCCCCGTGCCGGCCGGTCACGACGCCTTCCCCGAGTCGATGATCCGTCAGTATATGTCGCACTATCCCGACGTGCTGGGTATCACCTGGGAGCAGTACATCAACCTCGGTAAGACGAACCCGAACGACCCGAACGAGAAGTTCTCGATGTCGGTGCTGGCCTGCAACCTTTCGCAGGAGGTGAACGGTGTATCGTGGCTCCACGGTGAGGTTTCGAAGGAGATCCTGGGCAACATGTGGCCGGGCTACTTCAAGAACGAGCTGCACATCGGCTATGTAACGAACGGTGTACACTTCCCGACCTGGATCGCCACGTCGCTGCGTCGTCTCTACGCCCGCTACTTCGGCGAGTCGTTCACGGGTCATGTTTACAACATCCCGGGCTGGCAGAAGGTGAACGAGATTCCGGACGAGGAGCTTTGGTCGGAGCGCATGAAGCTCAAGGAGCGCCTGATCCACCACATCCGCCGTCGTTACAGCGACCCGCGTCAGGTGCGTTTGGATTCGCCCCGTCAGATGTTGCAGGTAATCGACAGCATCAAGCCGGAGGTTCTGACGATCGGTTTTGCCCGTCGTTTCGCCACCTACAAGCGTGCCCACCTACTGTTCACGAACCTGGATCGCCTGCGTGCCATTGTAAATAATAAGGAGCGCCCCGTGCAGTTCATCTTCGCCGGTAAGGCTCACCCGCACGACAAGCCGGGTCAGGATCTGATCAAGCGCATCGTCGAGGTATCGGCCATGCCGCAGTTCGTAGGCAAGATCCTCTTCCTGCAGAACTACGATATGGAGCTGGCTCGCCGCATGGTACAGGGTGTCGATGTATGGCTCAACACGCCGACCCGTCCTTTGGAGGCTTCGGGCACGTCGGGCGAGAAGTGCGTAATGAATGGTGTTATGCAGTTCTCGGTGCTCGATGGCTGGTGGGTCGAGGGCTACAAGGAGGGTGCCGGTTGGATGCTTCCGATGGAGCGCACCTTCACCGACCAGCGTTTCCAGGACGAGCTGGATGCCGAGATGATCTACAACACGATCGAGGAGCAGATCGCCCCGAAATATTACAACCGTTCGGAGGATGGTATTCCGCACGAGTGGGTGGCTTCGGTGAAGAGCTGTGTGGCAGACATCGCCTCGAACTTCACGACCAACCGCATGCTCATCGACTACGAGGATCGCTTCTACAACAAGCTCGCCGAGCGCAAGCGCGAGATCGTGGCTGACAGCTATCAGCTGGCTCGTGAGATCGCTGCCTGGAAGCGCAAGGTTTCGGCAGCCTGGGATGCTGTTCGCGTCGTAAATACGGAGCGCGTACGCATCGACCAGGAGGCTGTATTCGTGGGCGAGAAGTACCACTTCGAGGTGACGCTCGACGTCCAGAACCTCCGTCCGGAGGATATCGGTGTCGAGATGGTCGTAGCCCAGCAGATCGTTGGCCGCGAGTCGGTTGATGTGAAGCGCACGATCGAGCTTGAGCGCACGAAGGTCGAGGGTCAGCTGGTGACCTACTCGCTCGACTTCATGCCCGACGAGGCCGGTACGTTCGACTACGCCCTGCGTATCTTCCCGCAGAACAAGCACCTGCCCCACCGCATGGACTTTGCGCTCGTAAAGTGGGCTTAACGGCTCCCCGAGCATGCCCGTGAGGCACAAAAAAGCAAGAAGTTTCTCCCCTCCTGCTCGTCCCCAAAAAGGCGATAGCAGGAGGGGCGAAATGTGTAAAAAATTCAGAAAACAGCCCTAAAAAAGATTTTTTTGAGAAATCGAGTACAACTTGTCGATTTTTTTAATATCTTTAGGGTACGAACAGAATTCTATACGATATGTCAGCCTTAACATTCGACAAAGCCTCGCTTGGAAACCTCGAGTATTCACTCCAACGCGAGATGCTCG
>CAYOEE010000246.1:0-2463 GCA_964402935.1 uncultured Alistipes sp.
TCGATCAAGGAGTCGATCATCAAGGCTAACGAGCGCGGTAAGATCAAGATTCGCAAGGTGGATGACCTGACGGCCGACAAGGTCGAGATTGTGATCCAGGTTGCTCCCGACGAGTCGTCGGATAAGACGATCGACGCCCTCTACGCCTTTACCGATTGCGAGGTGTCGATCTCGCCCAACTCGTGTGTGATTTGGGACGAGAAGCCCCACTTTCTGGGTGTGAGCGAGATTCTGCGTCGCTCGGCCGACCATACGCGCTACCTGCTCGGACGCGAGTTGGAGATCAAGCTCGACGAACTAAACGGTGCTTGGCATACCGCCTCGCTGGAGCGTATCTTCATCGAGAACAAACTCTACCAGCTCATCGAGGGGTGTCGCACGCGTGAGGCGGCCTACGAGGCGGTGGATAAGGGATTGGAGCCGTTTAAGAAGCTGCTGCGCAAGGAGGTGACGCTCGAAGATGTGCAGCACCTGACGGAGTTGAAGTTTATCCGCATCTCGCGTTACGATTCGGAGAAAGCGGACAACGAGATCAAGCAGATCGAGAAGGATATCAAGGAGACGAAGCACCACCTGGCGCACCTGACAGAGTATGCCGTGGCCTACTACGAGCGTATCCTGGAGAAGTACGGCAAGGGCCGTGAGCGTAAGACGGAGCTGCGCACGTTCGATATGATCGAGGCAACGAAGGTGGCCGTGACGAATGCGAAGCTCTATGTGGATCGTGCAGAGGGTTTCTTCGGTACGGGTAAGTCGATGAAGGAGAAAGAGTTTGTCTGCGATTGCTCGGATATCGACGATGTGATTGTCTTCACGAAGGATGGTCGTTATGTGATCACGAAGGTGTCGGAAAAGGCCTTCTTCGAGAAGAACATCTACTACATCGGGGTCTTCAAGCGCGGTGACGAGCGCACGATCTACAACGTGCTCTATCGTGACGGTAAGAACGGCCCGATCATGATGAAACGATGCGCCATCAAGGCCATCACGCGCGATAAGTGCTACGACATCACGAAGGGCTCGCCCAAGAGCGAGATCCTCTATATGTCGGTCAATCCGAACGGAGAGGCCGAGGTGCTGAAGGTCTATTTCAAGCCCCGTCCGCGCCTGAAGCGCGTGATTGTCGATCTTGACTTCGCAACCCTCGCCATCAAGGGACGCCAGAGCCAGGGTAACCTCTTCTCGCGCTACGGCATCCATAAGATTGTCCTCAAGGAGCGCGGAACTTCGACCCTGGGTGGGCAGAATATCTGGTACGACGAGGATATTCGTCGCCTCAATGCCGATGGGCGTGGTCGCCTGCTGGGTGAGTTCAAGGGCGAGGATAAGCTGATTGTTTGGACAGCCAAGAACCAATACTACGTTACGGGCTTCGATCTGGGACAGCACTTCCCCGACGATACGATTCACGTTTCGCGTTTCCGTCCCGAGACGATCTACGCCCTCTGCTACTACGACAACGAGCAGCAGTACTACTACCTGAAGCGCTTCTCGATCAAACTTTCGGAGAAGTTCCAGGCCTTCCTGGAGGAGGGTAGCCGCTTTGTCTGCCTCACGGAGTGCGATGGTGCGATGGTCGAACTGACCTATAAGGGGGCGCACGAACACCGTCCGGCCGATCAAATGGATGTCGATTCGTTTGTGGGTGTGAAGAGTGCCCAGGCCAAGGGTAAGCGCCTCTCGACCTTCGATGTGGCCACGGTGCGATTCATCGAACCGGAGCAGCCCGAACAACCCGAGCCGCAGATTGATGAGGCCGAGGAACCGAACGAGCCGCTCACGGATGAACTGCCGGCCGAGGAGGTCGCTTTCGAGGAGGAATTGCCGGAGGTTGATTTAAGCCCCGTCGAGCCGATTGCCCCGACGGGTGTGCCGCTCGAAATCGAACGCGCCAAGGGGGATGAGGAGGATTTGGTCGATGAGCCGCAGTTGAACCTCTTTTAGTCGTCGAGGGGATGGGTAAGCTCTTCTTGGTGGGCTACATGGGGTGCGGTAAGAGCACGATTGGCCGCAAGTTGGCGCGCGCGCTGGGGTATCGTTTTGTCGATACCGACTCGCTTGTCGAGGAGCGCGAGGGCGCCACGGTTTATGACATCTTTCGCTATGAGGGGGAGGGGCGTTTCCGCCAAATCGAGCGCGAGGTGCTGGAGGAGGTGATTGCCGAGGCGAGTGACGTGGTGATCTCGACCGGAGGCGGACTGCCTGCCTGGGGCGATAATATGACGCGCATGAACGAGGTGGGACGGACGATCTACCTGAAGCGTTCGGCCGAAAATATCGCCTCCCGGCTCAGCCCCTACGGACGGCAGAAGCGTCCCCGCTTGCGTGGATTGAGTGACGAGGAGCTGGTTGCTTTCATGCGCGAGGATATGGCAAGGCGCGAACCCTGCTACAGCCAAGCGGTGCAGGTAATCGCCTGCGAGGGAAAGAGCGATGATGAGATAATTCGAGAAATCACAGATT
>CAYOEE010000247.1:0-2461 GCA_964402935.1 uncultured Alistipes sp.
TGATTTTTTTACGACTCCACCGGAATTTTTCAGTGAGCCGATTTTATCTACTATTTTGACCAATAAGCCGTGATCCCCAAATGTGGTAACACAGATGGTAACGCAAGATGGCCTTTACGGGCCGATTTTCCCCGACAAAAAAAGGAGTTACATTGCTGTAACCCCTTGATTTTGAGAGCCGAAACCGAGATTTGAACTCGGGACCCCTTCATTACGAGTGAAGTGCTCTACCGCTGAGCTATTTCGGCCTATTCGGGATTCAACTGTTCCCGTTTCGGTGTGCAAATATCGAAAAAAAATTTAATTCCTACAACTATTTTCAAAAAAAAGTCACTTTTCTTTCTTATCTTCGCATAAAAATCGCAGGATATGATCACTTTTTTTATCTGTTTGACCCTTTTGGTGGTCGCCTATTTCACCTACGGACGCTACCTGGAGCGCCAGGTGGGCATTGATCCCAATGCCGAAACTCCCTGCCATCGTCTTTACGACGGCGTGGATTATGTACCCATGCCTCGCTGGCGCGTTTTCCTGATCCAGCTCTTGAACATCGCCGGCACAGGCCCCATCTTTGGCGCGATCCTCGGTGCCTGCTTCGGCCCGGTGGCCTTCCTTTGGATTACGCTGGGCGGTATTCTGATGGGCGCCATGCACGACTTCGTATCGGGCGTGATGCTGGTGCGTCACGACGGATTGAGCATCCCCGAGGTGGTGGGTCACTACCTGGGTGGCAGTATGCGTCAATTCATGCGCCTCTTCTCGGTGCTGCTGCTGATTCTGGTCGGTGCCGTCTTTGTCCTGAGTCCGGCACAGCTGCTGGGTGGCATGACCCCCTCGATTCCGGTCTCGACCTGGGTGTGGATCATCCTTATTTATTACTTTGTGGCCACGCTCCTGCCGATTGATCAGATTATCGGCCGCATCTACCCCCTCTTTGGCGTAGCGCTTGTGGCGATGGCCGTGGGTCTTTTCGGGGCGGTCATTATTGGCGACTACACGATTCCCGAGCTGACGACGCTGAAGAATTTCCAG
This sequence comes from uncultured Alistipes sp., assembly GCA_964402935.1. Classification (GTDB taxonomy): domain Bacteria; phylum Bacteroidota; class Bacteroidia; order Bacteroidales; family Rikenellaceae; genus Alistipes. The sequence goes on from CAYOEE010000247.1 coordinate 1,033, forward strand.
CTCAATGCCCACGATCTGCCGATCATCCCCACGCTCTTTATCACGATTGCCTGCGGTGCTATTTCGGGCTTCCACGCTACGCAGTCGCCCCTCATGGCACGTTGCGTCGGTAACGAAAAGGAGTGTCGCTCGGTCTTCTACGGAGCGATGATCTCGGAGAGCATCATTGCCCTGATTTGGGCCGCCGTGGCGATGGCCTTCTTCGGGGGCGCCGGTGAGCTGGCCGTGCAACTCAAGGAGCACGGAGGCAGTGCCGCCTGGGCCGTGGATACGATCTCGAACGGTATGCTGGGTACGATTGGCGGCATCCTGGCCCTGCTGGGTGTCGTGGCCGCCCCGATTACGTCGGGCGATACGGCTTTCCGCTCGGCCCGTCTGATTATCGCCGACCTGATGAAGCTCGAACAGCGCACCATCTGGAAGCGCTTTGCGATCTGCATCCCGCTCTTTATACTCGGCTGGTGGATTACGACGGTCGATTTCGATGTCGTATGGCGCTACTTCGCTTGGACGAATCAGTCGCTGGCTACGGTCGTTCTATGGACCATCGCAGTCTATCTCTTCCGCCGCAAGGTGAACTACTGGCTTGCCCTCCTGCCGGCCGTGATTATGACCTATGTCTGCTCGTCGTTCCTCTTCGTGTCGAACCAATTCTTCGGCATGGCAGATCGCACGACGGCCTACCTGCTTGGTGGTGTGCTGACCCTGCTTATCACCCTCATGATGATTCATATCCTCCGCAAAAATGCCAAGACCGCAGCTTAAGCCGACCCCCGATCAGACCTTCGAGTTGATCGGCTCGGGACCCTACGATTTCCGCAAAACACTCGACGAAGCAACGCACCTGCAAGGCGAGGGCAAGATTGAGGAGGCCTGCAACCACCGCTTTCAAGCCTTCCAGCGCCTGATGGAGTTCCTGCCCGATGACGAGGAGGTGATCCTGGAGTTCAACCACCGCAACTCGCGCGCTGCACTCGAGCTGCTCCACGCCACGGCTGTGGATCACTTCCTCATTGGTGACTACGAGATGTCGGCGGCGCAGTTGGAACTGCTCGTGGAGCTTGATCCGGAGGATCACTTGGAGGCGATGACCCTTTTGGCCTTCGACTACCAGGCCATGGATGAGCAGGAGCTTTTCGACGAGGTAATTAACGACATCTCGGACAAGCACGCCGACCGACTGATTCTGCTCCTTTGGGCGGGATTTCGACGCGAAGGTCACCTGCCGCAGGGGGAGCTGAAACGGTTCAAGGAGCGCTTTGCGACCTACTACCGCGAATTCACGGGCGAGGAGCATCCGGCCGATGCGGCCTACCTCGCAGCCATCGAATCGGAACACCCCACCGCCGAGGCCGAAGCACGCGAATTGTGGCTACGCACCGAGAGCCTTTGGCAACGGTGGCCGGCCTTTATTGAGGCGCTGAAAGCT
>CAYOEE010000248.1:0-2425 GCA_964402935.1 uncultured Alistipes sp.
GTGAACGTTCTCGATGCCGGCCTCCTTGTAGTTAGCCAGACCCTTCTCCAGGGCAGCCTCGTTGATGTCGTTGAAAATAATGTTCTTAATACCGGCGGTTACAAAAGCCTTGGCAATGTTGAAACCGATGCCGTACGAAGCACCCGTGATCCAGGCGTTCTTACCCTCCAATGAAAACATGCTCATAAAATATAATTTTTAATTCTAAATTCTACATTCTAAATTTTGAATTTGGCAATTGGTATTACTTCAAATCCGTAATCTTCGAGAAGTCCTGATCGCCGTAGTCCAGGTTCTCGCCGCCCATACCCCAAATGAAGGTGTAGTTGTGCGTAGCGGCGGCGCTGTGGATCGACCACTCGGGCGAGAGGACAGCCTGCTCGTTGTGCATCCAGATGTGGCGCGTCTCATCAACCTCGCCCATCAGGTGGCAAACGGCATCCGTCTCGGGCACTTCGAAGTAGAAGTAAGCCTCCATGCGACGCGAGTGAACGTGTGCCGGCATCGTGTTCCATACGCTACCCGTAGCCAGCTCGGTCATACCCATCTGCAACTGGCAGGTCGGCAGTACCTGGTTTACGATCATCTTGTTGATGTTTCTCTCGTTTGAACCCTCGAGCGAACCCATCTGAGCCACGATGGCGTCATCCTTCGTGATCTTCTTGTCGGGATAGGTCGTGTGGGCCGTGCAGGAGTTGAAGTAGAATTTCGCGGGGTTGGCCTTATCCACGCTCTCGAAGGTTACCTCACGGTCACCGGCGCCGAGGTAAAGAGCCTGCTTGTAGTCCAGCTCGTAAACGGCATCACCGGCCTTTACCACGCCCTTGCCACCTACGTTGAAGATACCCAGCTCGCGGCGGGTGAGGAAGTAGGGAGCCTTGAGCGGATCAATGGCCTCGAGTTTTACAACCTCCTCGACGGGCATCACGCCACCTACGACCATGCGGTCGTACATCGAATAGACCATGTTTACCTCATCGGCGGCGAAGATCGTCTCGATCAGGAAATCACGACGCATACGCTTCGTGTCATAATGCTTGGCATCTTCGGGATGCGCAGCATAGCGAACTTCGTAATTGGTTTTCATCTTGAAAGCGAATTATTAGATTTGTTTTATAGTTGTTTGCTTATTTGTCCGTTTTTTGTCGGAATACTTTTTATCCAAACAAAGTTAGTGAAAGGAAACGGAAATTCCAAATGCAAAGCGGCTTTTATCCATAAAAACAGGAGCCGTCTCGCGTGATGAGGCGGCTCTTGTTGTTTTGTCTTGTTGTTTATCGCATCGAATTCATGCGGATCGAGGCCTTGACGAGGGCGATGGCTCGGATGCGTTCGATGGCCACGTCCTTGTCGGCATGGTGGGGGTTTTGGCTTACGAGTTTCACGTAACCCTCCCTGTCGGCCTTCTGGATATATTTTACGGTGATGTACTCCTCGCCGTCAATCTCGATCGAGAGGAGATACATATCGCCCCAGAAGATATCATCAATGTTTTGCAGTTGCTTGTAGAGGACGATGTCACCACTCTTCAGGAGCGGATACATCGAGTCACCGGCGATGTAGATCGCGCCATCGCACTTTGGTAGATTGGGGATGTGGATAAAATTAACAGGCTTGAACTCCTCCTGGCGCGTAAACAGAGGTACAAGACCGGCCGTGCCCTCGATCGAGTAGAGAGGCACGCTCTGTAGGGGGAGCGACGTATCGGTGCGAAGGGTGAAAGAATGAAGCTCCGGTTTGGCGTTGAACATCTCCCCCGTGCCGTACTCCAACCAATCGGGATTGACGTTCAATTCTTGAACAAGTATGTTCCGGTTGCGTGTAGAGAGTCCGGCCTTTCCCGTCTCGATCATCGAGAGGGCCGCTTTGCCTACGCCAAGTCGCTGAGCTAGTTGCTCTTGTGTCAAATTCAGCTGCTTGCGTATCAATTTTACTCGGGTGTTCATAACTAACCTATCGGAAATTCCAATATCAAAAATTTAACTTTTCGCGTGTCAAAATCAAATTTTGAACTTATCTTTGTACCTGCAAAGTTAAGCAGTTTGTATAAAAAAACAAATTTTTTTTGTTAAAAAATTACACAAATTCAATGATTTTTACCATTTCAACTGAACTTTATGAGGAGGTAATTTCCCGTTTGAAGGAAAAATCGGGGCGCGAGGTTACTATTCGGGGTCGTTCTCTTTCGATCACGAAGGGGTCTTTTGCCGCCTGGTGGTAAGCTGTTTTGTCTATCGCCGCGAGGTGCGTATACCCGAGGGTGTGCACGCGGCCATCGTGGATCTTGTCCCCGTATGGTGGGAGTTCCACACGGCAGGCGAGGAGGGTGAAATGCTCAACGACTTCTCCTTCTCCGGACTGCGTGCGTTGTTGCACGTCTAAGAAGCTGTTTAAAATTTATTTGCTTCATTCTTTTACGCTCTTT
>CAYOEE010000249.1:0-2409 GCA_964402935.1 uncultured Alistipes sp.
CACCTGGAGCGGTTACAGCGTAGAGCGCGTGCGCGAACTGCTGAAACGGCTGTGGCAACTGCGCGTGATTCGCTACATACCCTCGAACCGTTCACCGATTCTCTACCTGCACGAGGGGCGTCTGCCACGCCAAGACCTCTACATCGCACCCGAGACCTACCGTCGTCGCAAAGAGCTGATCGAGGAGCGTTTCGAGCAGATGCTCCACTATGTGCAGAACGACGAGCGGTGTCGCAGCACGGTACTCGACCGCTACTTCGGTGCTCAAAGCGAGCAACCGTGCGGCATTTGCGACATCTGCCTCCGCAAGCGACGCGAGGAGAAGGCCGCGCGTGGTGAGCACCAGGCGGACGAGAGCGCCCTCACGGAGCAGATACGCAAGCAACTCGCCCTCTCGCCTACCGAGCCACGCACGCTCATAGCCGACCTCAAGGCCTCGCCCGAACGCGTCTCCGAGCTGCTGAGAAAGCTCCTCAACGAGGGGCTGATCACGCAAACAAAGGAGGGTTTGCTGAAAATTAGCGACCGTTAGCCCTCCTATTCCCGAATTTATTGTGTACCTTTGCACCCATGACAAACACGGCACATAGACCCTTCGAACCCAAAATCGACAACGAGCAGACCGCCAAACTGCCCGCCATCGAGTTTCGGGGCGAGATTCGCATCATCGACCGCGAGGAGCAGGTCGAGGAGGCGTGTCGCTACCTCGCATCGCAGCCCCTCATCGGCTTCGATACCGAGACCCGCCCCTCGTTCAAAGCGGGGGTCATGTACCGCGTATCGCTCCTGCAACTCTCGGCCGAGGGGCGTTGCTACCTCTTTCGGCTCAACAAAATAGCCCTCTCGAAGCCCATCCTGCGCCTGCTGGAAAGCCCTACGCTGAAGAAGATCGGTGCCGATGTGGCGGGCGATCTGCGCTCGCTGAGGCAGCTGCGCCACTTCCGCGACGGAGGCTTCATTGACCTGCAAACCATCGCCTCGGAGTGGGGCATCGAGGAGAAGAGCCTCCGAAAACTCTCGGCCATTGTCCTCGGTCAGCGCGTTTCGAAGGCGCAACGCCTGAGCAATTGGGAGTCCTCGACCCTCACCGAGAAACAGCAGCTCTACGCCGCCACCGATGCCTGGGCCTGCATCCGCATCTACGAGAAGTTGCTCCATACCCCGAAAATCAAAAAATAACAGATGATACCGCAAATTGTTCTACGCCGTGGCAAGGAGGAGTCGCTCCTGCGCCGTCACCCCTGGATCTTCTCAGGAGCCATCGACCACATCAAAGCCGAAAGCGAGCAAGAGATCCGCGAAGGTGCGCTGGTCGAGGTCTATACGCGAGGAGGTGATTTTATCGCCCGGGGCCACTACCAAATCGGCTCGATTGCCGTGCGCGTACTCTCGTTCGAAAAGGAGGAGATCGACCAGGCGTGGTGGAATCACCGCGTGGCCGTTGCCTACGATGTGCGCCAGACGCTGGGGCTGACCGCTTGCGAGGATACAACCTGCTACCGCCTGATTCATGGCGAGGGCGACTCGCTACCCGGACTGGTGGTCGATATCTATGGTTCGACGGCCGTCGTGCAGTGCCACTCGGTAGGTATGTATCGCTCGCGCCAACAGATTGCCGAGGCGATTCGTGCCACCTACGGCGAGCGCATCACGGCCATCTACGACAAATCCTCCCAGACACTCCCCTACAAGGCCGACCTGGGTGCCGTGGACGGCTATCTGTGGGGTTCGTCCGAAAAGCCCTCGCAGGTGGTTCTGGAGCATGGCCTGCAATTTGCCGTCAATTGGGAGGAGGGGCAAAAGACGGGGTTCTTCCTCGATCAACGCGAGAACCGCGAACTCGTGAAGCGTTACTCGAAAGGGCGCACCGTGCTCAACACTTTCTGCTACACAGGCGGATTCTCGGTCTATGCCGCCGAGGGCGGCGCTGTGGAGGTCTGCTCGGTCGATTCGTCGGAGCGCGCCGTGCACCTCGCCTCGGAGAACATGAAACTCAACTTTGGCGACCGGATTCCCCACTCGGAGGTGGCCGCCGATGCCGTGGAGTACCTGCGCAACATCGGTTCGAAGTATGATCTAATCATTCTCGACCCGCCCGCCTTTGCCAAGCACCACAAGGTTTTGGGCAACGCCATGCAGGGCTACAAGCGTCTCAACGCGCGCGCCATCTCGCAGATCAAGCCGGGCGGTATTCTCTTTACCTTCTCCTGCTCGCAGGCCGTTTCGAAGGAGCTGTTCCGCACAACCGTCTTCTCGGCTGCCGCCATTGCCGGACGCAAGGTCAGAATCCTGCACCAGCTCACCCAGCCGGCCGACCACCCGATCAACATCTACCACCCCGAAGGCGAATACCTCAAAGGGTTGGTGCTCTATGTGGCCTACGGTTTTGAGTCTGACGGCACATTAAGA
>CAYOEE010000250.1:0-2406 GCA_964402935.1 uncultured Alistipes sp.
AGGCCGACGGCACGAAGTTCGGCAAGACCGAGAGCGGTAATGTATGGCTCTCGCCCCGCTACACCTCGCCCTACAAGTTCTACCAATTCTGGCTCAATGTGAGCGACGAGGATGCCAAGCGTTACATCAAGATCTTCACGCTTCTGGATCGTGAGACGATCGACTCGCTCACGCAGCAGCACGAGGAGGCTCCCCACCTGCGCATCCTGCAAAAGCGTCTGGCCGAGGAGATTACGACCATGATTCACTCGCGCGAGGAGTACGAGAAGGCGGTGGAGGCTTCGCAGATTCTCTTTGGCGGTGCTACGTCGGAGGCGCTCAAGAAGCTCGACGAGGAAACCCTCTTGCAGGTCTTCGAGGGTGTGCCCCAATTCCGCGTGGAGCGTTCGGCTCTCGCCGAGCTTCCGTTCATCGAGTTGGCGGCCGGTCAGACGCAGATCTTCCCTTCGAAGGGTGAGTGCCGCAAGATGGTGCAGGGTGGCGGTGTGTCGCTCAACAAGGAGAAGGTGACCGATCCGCAGCGTCTTGTCACGGAGGAGGACCTCATTGCCGGCAAGTACCTCTTGGTGCAGCGCGGTAAGAAGAACTACTATTTGGTCATTGTCGAGTAAAAAAGGGCGATGAAGTACACGATCACGCTCCACAAAATGGAGTTTCGTGCCTACCACGGTTGCTACGACCTGGAACAAAAGGTCGGCAACCGTTTCACGGTCGATTTGCGCCTTACGACCGAGTTGGGTCGTGTGGCCGAGGAGGATAGCGTGGAGTTGGCCGTAAACTACCTCACGGTCTATGAGGTGGTACGCGAGGTGATGCATGAGACGCAACGCACCATTGAGCGCGTGGCGATGAACATCATCGAGGCACTCAAAGCACGCTTCCCCCAAATCGAGCAGGTGGAGTGTACGGTCGCCAAACTCGCCCCGCCCCTGGGTGGTAAGCTCCACAGCGTGAGTGTGACACTCGAAGCGTAATAAGAGGAGAGAGGAAAGAGAAAAATTCAAAATTTAGAATTTAGAATTCAAAATTGCTTTTCCCCTTTTTGCCCTTTCCGCCTTTAGAAATATTAGGTTAGTTAGCAAATATGAAGACAGAAAAAAGAGCCACCTTTGGTGGTCGTATCAGTGCCGTGTTGGCGGCTGCAGGCAGTGCCGTAGGTCTGGGTAATATTTGGCGATTCCCCTACCTGGCGGGAGAGAATGGCGGTGGAGCTTTTGTGATGATCTACCTCGCCACGGTTTTGCTGATCGGTTTGCCGTTGATGCTCAGCGAATTCTCGCTCGGTACGGCGACCAAGCGAAATGCCGTGGGTGCTTTTCGCCAGCTCGACAAGCGTTGGGTGCCGCTGGGGTATATGGGCGTGTTATCCTCGGTGCTGATCTTGGGTTTCTACCTCGTGGTGGCGGGATGGACGGCCGAGTATATGATCCACTCCGTCTTCAGTGATCAGGCGCAGAATACCGATCCGCAGAGCCACGTTGCAGCTTTCGAAAACTTCATCACAAGCCCCTGGAAACCGGTGATTTATGCCGTGTTGTTCGGCTTGGCGACCCACTGGATTGTGGCGCGCGGTGTGCAGCAGGGTATCGAGCGTGCCTCGAAGGTGATGATGCCGATGCTCTTCCTTGCGCTTGTGCTCTTGTCGATCAACTCGATCCTAATGCCGGGCGGCATGGAGGGTTTGAGATTCTTCCTCCACCCCGACTTCTCGAAGGTAACGGCCGAGACCTTCCTCATGGCGGTTGGACAGGCCTTCTTCTCGCTCTCGATCGGTCTGGGCACGATGATTACCTACGCCTCCTACTTCAAGCCCGGAACGTCGGTGCGCGGTACGGCATTCCAGGTGACGATGCTCGATACGACGGTGGCTGTGATGGCCGGTTTGGTAATCTTCCCCGCGGTCTTCAGTGCCGGTCTTGAGCCCGGATCGGGTCCCTCGCTGGTCTTCATCACCCTGCCCTCGATCTTCTGCAACCTCCCCATGAGCGCCTTCTGGTCCACGATTTTCTTCCTGCTCCTGGTGCTTGCCGCCATTACCTCGACCATCTCGATGCACGAGTCGGCTACGGCCTACTTGCAGGAGGAGTGGAATATGTCGCGTCGCTCGGCGGCTTGGAGTGTGACCCTCTTTACGGGTGTGCTGGCCGTTGTGGCCTCCCTCTCGCTGGGCATCTGGAAGGCGCACACCCTCTTCGGACTGACCTTCTTTGATCTGCTCGACTACCTCACGGCCAACATCATGTTGCCGCTCGGTGCACTCCTGACCTGCATCTTTGTGGGTTGGAAGATCGATCGCAAACTCTTCGAGCAGCAGCTCTATCCCGAATGTACGGGTGGGTTTATGTTCCGCGCAATCCGTTTCATGATTCGCTACATCTGCCCCGTGTTGTTGGTGATTCTCTTTGC
>CAYOEE010000251.1:0-2394 GCA_964402935.1 uncultured Alistipes sp.
ATGACAAGCCGATGGTCTATTATCCGATTTCTGTGTTGATGTTGGCCGGAATTCGGGAGATTCTGATCATCTCTACGCCGCAGGATCTGCCCGCTTTTGAGCGCCTGCTGGGTGACGGGTCGGACTATGGCGTCAAGTTCGCCTATGCCGAGCAACCCTCGCCCAATGGCCTTGCCGAGGCCTTTTTGATTGGCGAGGAGTTTATCGGCGAGGACTCGGTCTGCCTGGTTTTGGGCGATAATATTTTCTATGGACAGGGCTTTACGGGCATGTTGTTCGATGCCGTAAAACGCACCGAGGAGGAGCAGTGCGCAACACTTTTCGGTTATGCCGTGCCCGATCCCGAACGCTATGGGGTCGTGACGCTCGACAGTTCGGGTCGGGTGGTTGAGTTGGTGGAGAAACCCACCGCTCCGGCCTCGGATATTGCGGTGACGGGGCTCTATTTTTACCCGAACCGTGTGGTCGAGTTGGCCAAAAATCTCAAACCCTCCGCGCGTGGGGAGTTGGAGATTACGGACCTCAATCGCCTGTTTATGCAGCAGGAGGCTTTACAACTGCAACTTCTGGGTCGAGGTTTTGCCTGGCTTGATACGGGTACGCATGAGTCGCTGTATGAGGCTGCGGCCTTTGTGAAGGCGGTCGAGAGTCGTCAGGCCGTTAAGATTGCCTGCCTGGAGGAGATCGCTTGGCGCAAGGGGTGGATTACGAGTGACGATCTGTCGCGCCTGGCCGAGCCGATGCGCGGCAGTGAGTATGGACAGTATATGATTCGCTTGGCGACCCAGCAACGATGAAAATTCAGCAAACGGATATCGCAGGTGTATGGATTCTGGAGCCGACCCTGCACGTCGATCAGCGCGGGTACTTCTTTGAGAGCTTTCGCGCGGATCGTTTTCGAAGTCTGACGGGCTTGGAGGTGGACTTTGTGCAGGAGAACGAGGCGATGTCGCGTCGTGGCGTGGTACGCGGACTGCACTACCAGCTCGCCCCCTATGCGCAGGCCAAGCTGGTGCGGGTCGTTGCGGGCACGGTCTGGGATGTGGCGGTGGATATGCGTCGCTCGTCGCCCACCTTCGGACGCTATGTGGCCGTAGAACTCTCGGCCGAGAATAAACGGCAACTCTTTATTCCCAAGGGATTTGCGCATGGCTATGCCGTACTGAGCGGGGAGGCGGTTTTCCAATATAAATGCGATGCCTACTACCACCCCGAGGCGGAAGCCGGTGTGCAGTGGAATGATCCGACAATCGGAATCCAATGGCCCTTTGCCGTGGAGGAGATGATTCTCTCGGAGCGTGATCAACTCCATCCCGCGTTTTCCGAGGCACTTTATTTTGAGTAGATGAAGATTTGGGTTACAGGCGCTGAGGGACAGCTGGGACGCTCGTTGCAGGAGCGTTGTCATGGGTCGAACGATTGCTTCGTGTGGAGCGATCGGGAGGTCGATCTGTGCGACGTAACGGCCGTGGAGGCTTTCTTCATGGAGCATCGCCCCGATGTGATCGTGAATTGCGCGGCCTATACCGATGTCGAGCGTGCCGAGGTTGAGGAGCAGGCCGCCATGGCCGTGAACGCGACGGCCGTGGGCTGTTTGGCCGAGGTGGCCAAGCGAAGCGATGCGTTGTTGATCCATATCTCGACCGATTATGTCTTTATGGGAGGTTGTTGCTCGATGTTGGATGAGCAGGCCAAGCCCAATCCGCTCAATGCCTATGGTCGTACGAAGTTGGCCGGTGAGGAGCTGATTTGTCAATCGGGATGCCACTACATGATCTTTCGAACGGCGTGGCTCTATTCGAAGTGGGGCAAGAATTTCGTGAAGACCATCCTGCGGCTGAGTGCCGAGCGGGAGGAGTTGCAGGTCGTCGATGACGAGCTGGGTTCTCCGACCTATGCAGGTGATTTGGCTGAGGCCCTGCTGGAGATTATCGCCGAGCGCCGTTTCGTGGAGGGCCTCTATCACTATACGAACCTGGGCGAGTGCTCGCGTTGGGAGTTTGCACGCGAGATTTGCCGCCTGGCGGGTCGCAAGACGGTGATTCACCCCTGTACGCAGGCGCAATACCCCTCGCGCGTGCAACGACCGAAAAACGTGGTGCTCGATAAACGAAAGATACAGCAAAAGCTGGAGATTCGGATTCCTCAGTGGCAAACATCCTTGAAAAAGTGTGTGGATGAACTTCAAGCGTAACATACTCATTACCGGTGGTGCGGGCTTTATCGGCTCACACGTCGTGCGGTTATTCGTCACCAAATACCCCGACTACCACATCATTAACCTTGATAAATTGACCTACGCGGGTAATCTCGAAAATTTGGTCGATATCGAACACGCACCGAACTACAAGTTTGTGAAGGGTGATATCTGCGATTTCGAGGCAATCTGTCAAC
>CAYOEE010000252.1:0-2372 GCA_964402935.1 uncultured Alistipes sp.
GCTCGGTTGAACATCGGGTTGCGCTTGTCGTTCAGGTGGCGGATGTAGTTGTTGCCACGCTCACGACCCACCAACTCCTCGGGGTCGAACGTGGGGGAGGAGACCATCATCAGAATCTCGCCCGTCGAAGGCTCGATGGCCACCGCTGCACCCACCTTGCCTGCCATCAGCTCCTCACCGAGGCGTTGCAGGCGGGCGTCGATCGTGCTGGTGAGGTAGCGTCCCGACTCGGGCAATGAGTCGAACATGCCGTCCATGTAAGAGCCTTTGATCGCCCCTCGCGGGTCGCGCTCCATGATCTTCACACCCTTCTTACCGCGCAACTCCACCTCGTAGGCCGACTCCAGACCTCCGATACCGGCGTAGTCTCCCTTGCTGTATTCGGGGTGGCGATCCAGGTAGCTCTGGCTCACCTCCGAGAGGTGGCCCAGCAGGTTGCCGCCAACGTGTAACGGATAGTGACGCACGGTGCGGCTCACGGTGTAGAAACCGCGGAATCCCTCGGCGTCGAGGCGCAATTTCTCCTCCTTGGAGACGTAGTTGGCAATGCGTTGCGGTGCGCGGGGATAGAGGCGGGCATCGTTCAGACGCTGCTTCAGGCGACGCGGCTGCATATCGAGAATCTGGCACAGGCGCGTCGTGTCGAAGCCCTCCTTGTCCATGTCGCGGTAGACCACCATCAGGTCGTAGCACTCGCGGCTTTGAGCCAGGTAGGCACCCCGACGATCGAAGATCTCGCCACGCGGCGGATACTGCACATCGACACGCATGACATTGCGTGCAGCACCGCGCTTATAGTCGGCGTTGAAAAATTGGATGTAGGCAACACGCCCGATCAGCATCGTGAAGATAATCAGCACGATGAGTTGCAGGGTGCGCATACGGATAAAGCCTTCGGTGCGGTCGATCATGCGCGTACAGCGATTTTAGCGGTGAAGAGGCGTTCCGTGAGCCATACGAGCAGAATCGTGGCGGCACTGCTGACCAAAATGCGGGTCACGGTGCGCAACAGATGACCCCACGAAAGGGCCTCGAGCGAGAAGAAAACCGTATGGTGCAGCAACACCATCACGACCAGGTAGCTCCAGAAGAGCGACTGCCCCATGCGTTCGGGCGAGGGAACTCCGTCCTCGCGCCACTCCTCGCGGGGCGAAACGAGGCGAATCAGCGTCGGACGCAGGAAGGCGATCAAGAGCGTAGCGATCGTGTTGATGCCGGCCACGCCCATCGTCAGATCCATCAGCGAGCCCATCGCCAGGCCGCAAGCCAACATGACAATCGGCATCGTATCGAGGCGCATCAGAATCAGGAACGCCACATAGATCAGCGGGCAGAGGAAACTTCCGGCCACCAGGTTGTTGAGCAGGAAGATCTGCACGAGGCTGAGCGCGATGAAGAGCAGTATGTAGGCGGGAACGTGGTGCATGGTTTAGTTCGTTTGAAGGTTTTTGATCACATCGCTGCTTTGGAGGTCGTTGATCTCCTGGTGGTCGATGTTCTCGATTACGACCAGGTTGTTCATGCCCGAGAGATCGGCCGCGAGGCGCACGCGTACCGTATAGGTCGTACCCACCTGGTCGAGTGTGGCGCTCTCGATCGTGCCGATCAGCAGCCCTGCCGGAAAGTAACTCTCGAAGCCGGTCGAGAAGACCTTCTGCCCAACCTCCGGCTCGGCGTATTTCGAAAGGCCTTCGAGCGTTACGAAGTGGGGGCTTTGGCCATCCCAGCGGATCGCTCCCTGGTAGGAAGTGCCCTCCGGAGTGCCGCTACCGCGGAATACGGGGTTGAGAATCGAGACCGCCACGGCGTAGTGTTCCGAGTAATCGACCACATAGCCGGCAATAGCTCCATCGGGGGTGATGACGCCCATACCGCTCGTGATGCCGTCGGCGCCACCGCGATTGAGCGTGATGTAGTTGTGGGCGCGCCCTACGGTGTTGCTCACCACCGCGGCCTCCGTCATGCGGTATTTCGATTCGCCCATCGTGCGCAACTCGACCTTCAGCTTACCCGCCTCGTCGGCCTCGCGGTAGCGCGAAAGCTCCTCCTCGAGCGTAGCGATGCGAGCCGTGAGGGCGCGGTTCTCCCGCCCGAGGCGGAAGAAGTTGCCAATGTCGGTCACGAGCTTGTTCACGCCCCCCACCATGCTGTTCGTGCGTGCCAAAAGGCGTGCCTCGGTGTAGGCGGTCGAACGGGCATAGTAGCTCACGGCGGCAATCTCCAGCAATACGAAGAGCACCACCACATAGATACTACGGATGAATTCGACTAATCGGCGCATAAAAAAGAGAATAGCAATTTTTATAAGAAGCTGTTTAAATTTGTTTGCGAAATGATTTTACAGCTTTTTTGTGGCTATTTTTTTTCGCGTA
>CAYOEE010000253.1:0-2338 GCA_964402935.1 uncultured Alistipes sp.
GATCTCTATGTCGGGATTGGTTCGGATGCTACGATTTTTCAGCTCAAGGCGCGAAAGACCATTTGTGCCGAGGCCGAGCGCCTCTATATGGTTAAATCGATCCGTTATGTGACGGATGCCTTCATCAATTCGGGGTCGGGCATGATGGACTTTGTCGAGACCGTCGAGCGCGTGAAGCCCGATATCTTTGTCGTTAATGAGGATGGCGGATCGGAGACGAAGCGTCAATTCTGCGCCGAGCGTGGTATCGAGTATGTGGTCTTGCAGCGTGAGCCGGATGCCGGTTTGGAGGCGCGTTCGACCACTTCGATCCGCACGAGTGTCAAGCCGCAGTTGCCCTATCGTCTCGATTTGGCAGGTACCTGGATCGATCAGCCCTATGTCTCGAAGTTTGGGGCCGGTTGGGCGATCACCATCTCGCTGGAGCCTACGATCGAGTTTATGGAGCGCGGTGGTATGTCCACCTCGACGCGCAACGCCATGAAGAAGATTTGGCCCTACAACCTCCCGAACTACGACCCCGAGAAGCTTGCCAAATTGGTCTTCTGCTTCGAAAACGAGCCGGAGAAGGGTGGTCATATCTCGGGTGCGCAGGATGCCATCGGTATCTGCATTCCGGGGCTGAGCCGCCACTATTACGATAACCACTATTGGCCCGAGAAGATCGAGACGATTCACGACGAGGAGATCCTCTCCTGGCTGGAGAATCACCTCTGCATGATCCCGATGTTCCCTCGTCCCGAAGGTACGTCGGTTGTGGCGGGCGCAAAGATTGACGTCGAAGGCGTGAAGGCCCTCTCGACGGCTGCCGAGCAGTGCTGGGAGGCCATCTTAAAGCGTGATTTGAAGGCCTTTGCTACGGCATTCCAGGCCTCGTTTGATGCGCAGACGGCCATGTTCCCCGCCATGCTTTCGAACGGTGTTGAGGAGTGGATCGAGCGCTACAAGGAGAAAGCTTTAGCCTGGAAACTCTCGGGTGCCGGTGGTGGCGGTTACCTCGCTTTGGTCTGCGAGGTGCCCCCCGTAGAGGCTATCCGCATCAAGATTCGTCGTCGCGAAATGTAGTGGTATGACGCTCGCTCCATCCGTTGAGGTTCTTTTTCAATTGCTGCGAGCTGCGCTCCATCCGGAGCGTCGGGAGGAGGTCGCATGGACCGCAGTGCCCGACTGGGAGGCGGTCTATCGTTTGGCAACCGCACAAGGCGTTGCGGCCATCGCTTGGGATGGTATTTTGCGCCTAAGGGCTGAAGGTCAGCTTCCACCGATGTACGATCTGCCCCGTACGCTGAAACTGCAATGGGCGATGCAGGTCGATAAGATCGAGCAACGGTATGAGCGACAGCAGGCTGCAATCCATTCGTTGGCGTCATTCTACCAGGAACATCAGGTGCCGATGATGATCCTAAAAGGGTATGGATTGAGCCGTTTTTATCCTGTACCGAACCATCGTCCCTGTGGCGATATCGACCTGTGGCTTTTTGGCGAGCAGGAACGTGCCGATAACGCTTTGCAAGAGCGATATGGTATAACGATTGATACGGAGAAACACTACCATACGGTGTTCACCTATCAAGGGGTGATGGTGGAGAACCATTTCAGTTTGCTCAATCCCAATTCGCACCTTTCGAACCGACCCATCGAACGTCGTTTACGGGATTTGTTGCCGAATCAATCGGCAGCCATCGCTCTGGATACGGAGAACCTTTATATCCCAAATGCCGACTTCAATGCGCTCTTTGTGTTGCGTCATTCGGCGGCTCATTTTGCTGCGGCTGAAATCGGCCTTCGCCATCTGGTCGATTGGGCGATGTTCCTAAAACGGTATGGAGAACAGGTGGATTGGCCGGCATTGAAGAGCTTTGCGCAAACGATGAATATGCATCGTTTTCTGTATGCCCAAACGGCCATTTGCATGGATTGTTTGGGACTGGATGAAGGGGCGTACACCTCTTTTGAGCGGGATGAGGCGTTGGAGAGACGCGTGTTGAACGATATTTTAAGCCCCGAATTTTCCGAGGAGGCCAAGAAGGTCGGCTTGGTGCGCAGTTTGATTTATAAGACTCGCCGTTGGTGGGCGAATCGCTGGAAACATCGAATAGTCTATAACGAGGGGCTACTCGTGACCTTTTTGGTGCAGTTGCGTAGCCATTTGATGCTGCCGAAGAGTTTGAAGAATTAAGATCCGTAAGCGTGTAGCTATGAAAGGAATCGTTTTGGCGGGAGGGAGCGGGACGCGCCTCTATCCGATTACGAAGGGTGTGAGCAAGCAACTAATGCCGATCTATGACAAGCCGATGGTCTATTATCCGATTTCTGTGTTGATGTTGGCCGGAATTCG
>CAYOEE010000254.1:0-2220 GCA_964402935.1 uncultured Alistipes sp.
AAGTTCTCGAACCCCTACAACGCCGCCCGCTACGGCTACATCGACGATGTGATCGAGCCGCGTAACACGCGCTTCCGCGTTATCCGTGCGCTCCAGTCGCTCGCCACGAAGCGCCTGCAGAACCCCGCCAAGAAACACTCGAACATTCCTTTGTAATCCCGTTAGGCTATGATGAATATGTTAGTTGTTACAGGCTGGGGATGGTCGGAGATGCTCTGGTGCACGGTGATCAGCATTTGCCTGGTCTTCGCCGTGTTGATCCTGCTGGTCTTCATTATGCAGCTTTTCGGCAAGATTTTCGCCGCGAAGCCCAAGCGTAAGATGGCCGAGGTGGAGGCTAAGCCCGTTTCGGAGGGTCAGCTCCACGAGGAGGAGATCGCCGCCATTACCGCCGCTTTGAAGCTCTACAAGAGCGCCCTGCACGACCGCGAGTCGGAGGTGCTGACGATCATGAGCGTAAAGCGTGCCTACTCGCCGTGGAACTCGAAGATTCACGGTTTAACCCAGTTACCCGATAGAAAATAAGCAAAACAAACTATGAAAGACTACACATTGAAAATCAACGGTCACACCTACAATGTCCAGATCGACGAGATCAACGATGCCTCGACGCTGGCTCGCGTGACCGTAAATGGTACGCACTACGAGGTGGAGATCGAGGGTGGCAAGGGTGCTCCCGTCGTGAAGCCGCAGGTAGCCGCTGCTCCCAAGACGGCCAACAGTGCCCAGATTACGCCGCAGACGGCTGCTCCGTCGGCTCCCGTGCAGCGTCCTGCTGCCGCTGCCACGGGTGCTATCAAGTGCCCGCTGCCCGGTACGGTGTTGGCCGTGAAGGTGGCCGTAGGTGATACGGTTGCCGTAGGTCAGACGCTCCTGGTGCTGGAGGCCATGAAGATGGAGAACAACATTGACTCGGACCGCGCCGGTGTCGTGAAGCAGATCTGCGTACAGCAGGGTGCTACGGTGATGGAGGGTGACAACTTAATCGTGATCGAGTAAGCTATGTTGAATCTCCTGCAATCGAATTTCGCGCTGGAGAGCCTGGAGAAGTTCTTCTCATCGATGGGTTTCACGGCCTTCTTCTCGGAGATGGGCTGGGGTAACTTCGTGATGATTCTGATCGCCTTCTTCCTGCTCTATCTGGCCATCAAGAAGGAGTACGAGCCGATGCTGATGATGACCATCGCTTTCGGTATGCTCCTGACGAACCTCCCGAATGCCGGCATGTTCCACGAAGAGTTGTTCGCCGGAGGCCATGTGCATTGGGATATCTTCGGTACCCACCAGGTGCTCAACGCCGATGGTTCGGTGTCGTCGCTTGTGCCGGGTATGTTGGACTACCTCTACCTCGGCGTGAAGCTGGGCTTGTACCCTTGCTTGATTTTCGTGGGTGTGGGCGCCATGACCGACTTCGGTCCGCTGATTGCCAACCCCAAGAGCTTCCTGCTGGGTGCTGCCGCCCAGATCGGTATCTTCGCTACGTTCCTGGCTGCCTATGCCTTGGGCTTTACCCCCGAGCAAGCCGGTTCGATTGGCATCATTGGTGGTGCTGACGGCCCGACGGCCATCTTCCTCACCTCGAAGCTCTCGCCCGAGTTGCTCGGCCCGATTGCTGTGGCTGCCTACTCGTACATGGCCCTTGTGCCGGTGATTCAGCCACCCATCATGCGCGCCCTGACGACCAAGAAGGAGCGTGAGATCAAGATGAGCACGCTGCGTCAGGTGTCGAAGACCGAGCGTATCATCTTCCCGATTGTTATTGCTGCAATCATCTCGTTGCTGCTTCCTGATGCCGCTCCGCTGATTGGCTCGCTCATGCTGGGTAACCTGATGAAGGAGTCGGGCGTGGTGGATCGCCTCTCGAAGACCGTGCAGAACGAGATGATGAACATCGTGGTAATCTTCCTGGGTCTTACGGTGGGTGCTACGGCCACGGCCAACACCTTCCTCAGCCCCGCTACGCTGAAGATTCTCTTGATGGGTGTAACGGCCTTTGGTGTGGCTACCGCTTGCGGTGTGCTTTTCGCCAAGCTGATGAACTGCTTCCTCAAGGAGGGTAACAAGATCAACCCGCTGATTGGTTCGGCCGGTGTATCGGCTGTGCCGATGGCTGCCCGCGTATCGCAAATCGAGGGTCAGAAGGCTAATCCTTCGAACTTCCTCCTGATGCACGCCATGGGTCCAAAGCCTTGTGTTCTGCTGCATTTCCACCGGTGTGTT
>CAYOEE010000255.1:0-2202 GCA_964402935.1 uncultured Alistipes sp.
AGCCACAAAAAAGCTGTAAAATCATTTCGCAAACAAATTTTAAACAGCTTCTAAATTTACTGCGCCACGATCTGGGCAGCGTAAGTTCCCCAATCCTCATGCTCCTTGTAGGTATCGACTGCCGAGGCGGGCACGGCAATCTTCAGGTCAGCCGAGCAACCGGCAAAAACACCCGAGTAGAGCGACGGCGGGGTCGTGGCGTTGAGCGTGAGCGTGGTCATCGACGAGCAACCGCGGAAAGCGCCGGCGGCGAGCTTCTTTGTCGAGGCCGGAAGGGTCAGCGTCGTGAGTCCGCGATCCCCCATAAAGGCATACTCGCCGATAGTCGTAACCCCCTCGGGAATGTTGATCGACGTGAGCGCGAAGCAGTAGTAGAAGGCGTAGGTTTCGATCTCCTCCACCCCCGCAGGCAGGGTGATCGAGGTGATATCCGCGCAGTTGGCAAAGGCCGTGGCACCGATCTTCTTCACGCCAGCAGGCACCTCGTAGCTGTTACCCGAAGCCGTGGCGTAGGCCGCAAGCGTGCCATCTACCACCAGGGCGCGGTTATCCGCCGTAGCCAGCGGGCCGTAGAAGGCCTTTAAGGTAAAGCTGTTGTTCGAATTTTGGCAGTTCGAGAAGGCAAACTGACCAATCGTGGGCGTACCCATAATCGTCACGCTTTGCAGGGCACTCTGCGCAAAGGCCGAGGTTTCGATTGCCGTCACCGAGGCAGGGATCGTCGCCTTGGTCAGTTTCTTGCAGCTTTGGAAGGCCTTCGAGCGAATCGCCTCCACCCCCTCGGGCAGTTCGACGGTCATCAGCGAAGCGTGGGCCGAGAAGGCCGAGGCAGCCACCTCGCTCAAGGCCGACGAGAAGGTCATCACGCCCTGACCGTCGGTGTAGCTGTTCTCCACAACGCTTACACCCGTCATCACGGCCGACTTCGGGGTTGCAATCTGCCCGTTGTAGGTCGTGTAGTAGATCTGATTGGCCGGAATCGCCTGCTTGGCGGCATAGAGGGGCACATAGGTCGAGGTGTAGGTCGTCACGCCGTCGCTTAACTTCAGCGCGGCCGAAGCGCCACATCCCGCAGCGAAGAAGTTCTCACCGAGTGCCGTAGCCGTAGCCATGACGGACAGCAGGCCGTTCTTCGTATCGGCCTCGCAAGCCGTTACCGCAAGGGTTATCGGCTCCACGGTGCGCGTTGCGGTCAGCACGGCATTTACCGAGAGCAGCTCGCTCCACTTGGCGGCAACCTCCTCTGTCAATTCGGCCGGCGAGAGGGCAAACGTCATCTCCAGCACGGCATCTGCGGCCGAGCGGTAAGTGACCGTGGCGCAGCCGTCGCTGTAGGTCGGCACATAGGCCAGGTTTTGGATGTTCCCCACAAGGGTCGAGAGGGGAATCGAGAAGACCTTGCCGTCACTCATCGTGAAGGTCACCTCACGCTCGCCCACCCGGACATCCTTGATCCAGCTGTCGCCATCCTTACCGTTCGTACCATGCTGACCGTCCGCGCCATCCTTACCGTTGGTGATGGTAGCCTTCGAGCCATCGGAGAAGGCAATCACATAGCCGTTCGCATTGCTCACCACGCTCTTGATAAAGAGCGCGTTATCGTAGGCCTTCAAGACCGTTTCGGCCGCTGCAAGGCGTTTTTCGAGTGCAGCAACCTGCTCTTTGAGCGCCGAATCGTCATAATCATCTCCCCCGCAAGCGGTAAGGGCGAAGAGCGAACAGAGCGTCCACAAAAGAATTCGATTTTTCATGTTTTCGATGGGTTTAATGGTATAAAAAGTGGTTCCTTGTTGAGCAAAAATACAACGATTTTTAGAACTATCAACCCCCAACGTTTGTGATTCCGAGAGAAAAGTGCTATATTTGTTTATTCGTGAACAGCCAAAACTTATTTTCATCCTATGATGACCCATCGAGAACGATTTTTCAAGACCATCGCGGGTGAGGCCGTAGATCGCCCCGCCTCGTGGTTGGGTCTGCCCGTACCGTCGGCCTTGCCGCGCCTGTTTGCCTACTTTGGGGTAGAGACGATCGACGAGTTGAAACGCAAGATCGACGACGATGTCTATCCGATCCCCGTGCCCTATCACAACCCACCGACGAACGACATCGGTTGCTCGCTCGCCTTTGCCAAGAGCGGTGTGGGAGGTGCGCAGGATGAGCGCACGCTGACCGCCCCGGGCTTCTTCGAGGATATGACCG
>CAYOEE010000256.1:0-2169 GCA_964402935.1 uncultured Alistipes sp.
AGCCACAAAAAAGCTGTAAAATCATTTCGCAAACAAATTCAAACAGCTTCTAAATTTCGAATTCCAACTTATCACAGATCCGGTAGCCCTCTTCGTAGAGCTCAATCAATTTGCGGGTGTCGCGCTCCATGCGGCCGACGCGAATCGGGGCTTCGGGGCGGATGACCGTCAATTCACCGCGCGCCTCCAGCTCTTCGATCTGCTCCAACTGCCGATTATAGTGCATATTCCGTTGTTGAATCGCTTCGCGCAGTGCCGGATAGCGATGATAGACAAAGGGCGGAATCCGGCTCGGTCGATCGCTCTTGCGATAACCACGGTTGCGCGTAAGAACCACCACGTTGCGATCAAAACCCTGCTCCCGTGCGCGCAGCAACGGAATCGAGTCGGCTATTCCTCCATCAAGCATCGGCACACCATCTACCTCACAGATAGGGCATACGAAGGGTAGGCTGCACGATGCGCGGGCGATCTGCAACAGCCGCGCGTGGCTCTCTCGCTCCACGAAGTAGCACGCCTGCCCCGTGCGACAATCGGTCGTCACCAGCTCGATACGTCCAGTGGCTGCACGATAGGCCTCGAAATCGTAGGGAATAATGCGATGCGGAAAGTCGTCGAACAGGAGATCGAAATCCATGATGCAACCCTTCAAGATCAGCTGCTTAAAACCGATATAATGGTTTTTGTCAAGCAGTTCGATATTACTCTGTCGGGCACGACCGCGCTGCTTGGAGAGGTACGACAAACCGTTGCAGGCACCGGCGCTCACGCCAATCGTGTAGGGGAAATGGATCCCGCGATCGAGCAGGTTATCCAATACGCCACAGGTGAAAACCCCGCGCATACCTCCCCCTTCGAGAATCAATCCCGAACGGCTGTCGATAACGATTGGCTGGTTGGTGCGTGGCATAATCTTCGGATTTTAGGCAAAGATAACGATTTTTTACAAATTTCCGGCCAAAATTGTCGGGGTCTTTCGTGCGGATAAATCACAGATAAGTATAAATACTTAATTTCACGCTTTGCACGATTTACGTTGGTGATTTTCGGCTGAAAATGCTTAAATTTGCATGATTTGGAACTTTGAAATCTTTGTTTTCGATGATAGATTTTGCGAAAATAGCTTCACCCTGCTATGTGCTTGATGAGCAGTTGCTGGACGAGAACCTGAAAACCATCGACCGCGTACGCCGCGAGGCGGGGGTGGAGATCATTGTGGCGCTCAAAGCGTGTGCCATGTGGTCGATTTTTCCCCTTCTGGCGCAACA
Organism: uncultured Alistipes sp.; assembly: GCA_964402935.1. Classification (GTDB taxonomy): domain Bacteria; phylum Bacteroidota; class Bacteroidia; order Bacteroidales; family Rikenellaceae; genus Alistipes. Next base: position 1,269 of record CAYOEE010000256.1, read on the forward strand.
CTCCGATGGAGCTACGGCCTCGTCGCCTGCCGAAGCTCGTCTGGTTTTGGAGGAGTACGGCAAGCCGGCTCACACCTACGCTCCGATCTACACCGACCGCTCGATCGAGGAGATCATGCGGTGCAGCGACCATATCACCTTCAATTCGGTAGCTCAATATGAGCGCTTTGCTCCGCAGGCCATCCTGCGCGGTATCTCGTGCGGTCTGCGCATCAACCCCAAGTATTCGCCCGTCGAGACGGATCTCTACAACCCCTGCGTCGCCGGATCGCGTCTGGGCGTGACGGCCAAGGAGCTGCGAGCATTGCCGGCCGGTTTGGAGGGGTTGCACTTCCACGTTTTGTGCGAGTCGCGTCCCCACCACCTGAAGCTCGCCCTGGAGGCCGTGGAGGAGCATTTCGGGCACTATCTCGATCAAATCAAGTGGCTCAACATGGGTGGCGGACACCTGATGACCCACGCCGAATACGATTGCGACGAGCTGATCAACGTGTTGCGCGCCTTCAAGGCTCGTCATCCCCACCTGCGCCTGATTCTGGAGCCGGGTTCGGCCTTTACCTGGCGCACGGGCTACCTGCTCTCGACCGTGGAGGATATCGTTGAAAACGGCGGTGTGCATACCGCGATGCTCGATGTTTCGTTTGCCTGCCACATGCCCGACTGCCTCGAAATGCCCTACAAACCCGCCATTGTCGGTGCACACGAGCCCGAGGAGGGAGAGAAGCGTTGGAGAATGGGTGGCAACAGCTGCCTGGCAGGTGACTACTACGGAGATTGGGCCTTCGAGCGCGATCCGAAGGTGGGTGATCGGATTGTTTTCGAGGATATGATTCACTACACGATGGTCAAGACGACGATGTTTAACGGTGTTTCACACCCCTCGATTGCCATCGCGCATCGT
>CAYOEE010000257.1:0-2148 GCA_964402935.1 uncultured Alistipes sp.
GAGTCGTAAACAGCATAAAAGAATGAAGTAAATAAATTTAAAACAGTTTCTAAACAGCTTCTAAATTCTATATTTTGAATTTTTACAAATGTACTGCGCAGCCAAGGGCGGCCTCGGCGGCCTCCATCATTGCCTCGTTCATCGAGGGGTGTGCGTGGATCGTGCGGGCGATCTGGTGGGCCGTGATGCCCATCTGCTTGGCCAGCGTAGGCTCGCACAGCATCTCCGTCACCGAGCCGCCAACCATGTGCGCACCGATCAGTCGCTCCTCCTCGTCGAAGAGCATCTTCACGAATCCGTCGCGCTCACCGGCAGCCGTTGCCTTGCCCGAAGCTGTGAAGGGGAAGCGGCCGACCTTGTAGGCAATACCCTTCTCCTGCGCCTGCTGCTCGGTCATGCCGACTGAAGCCACCTCGGGCGAGGTGAAGATGCACGATGGGATGGTCGTATAGTCGATCTTCGCGGGGTTCAGACCGCAGATCGCCTCCACGCAGCAGATCGCCTCGGCCGAGGCAACGTGTGCCAAGGCGGGCGTGGCGATGATGTCGCCAATGGCATAGACCCCCTCGACGGAGGTGCGGTAGTAATCATCCACCACCACCTTGCCGCGCTCGGTCTTTACGCCCAGCTCCTCCAGGCCGATGCCCTCGATGTTGGCCGCAATGCCGACCGCCGAGAGTACCACATCGGCTGTAAGGGTCTCGGTACCCTTCTTGCCCTCGATATCGACCTCGCAATGATCCTCCACCACGCGCGCCTCCTTGACCGTTGTGCCCGTGAGCACCGTGGCGCGGAGCTTGCGGAACGAGCGCTCCATGGTCTTCGATACCTCCTCGTCCTCAAGGGGCATCAGGCGCGGGAGGTACTCGATGATCGTTACCTTCACGCCCAGCGCAGCGTAGAACCACGCCAGCTCACTGCCGATGGCACCCGAACCCACGACAATCATCGAGGCGGGGAGTTTGTCGAGCACCAACGCCTCCTTCGAGGAGAGGATGCGCTCGCCGTCAATCGGCATAAAGGGCATCACGCGCGGGCGTGCACCCGTGGCGAGGATGATATGCTCGGCCTCGTAGGTCGTACCCTCCACCTCGACCGTGTGGGGGGCAACCAAACGACCAAAGCCCTGAATAAGGTCAATGGCGTTCTTCTTCAGCAGGAACTGAATACCCTTCGACATCGTCTCTGCCACGGTGCGCGAACGCTTTACGATGGCCGCCAGATCGGGCTTCACCTCGCCCTCAATCGTGAGTCCATACTGCGCAGCATCCAGGCAGTGACGATATACTTGTGCGCTCTTTAGGAGTGCCTTCGTGGGGATGCAACCCCAATTCAGGCAGACACCGCCCGCCTCGGCCTTCTCGACCAAAGCGACTTTCTTTCCGAGCTGTGCAGCCCGAATGGCGGCTACATAACCGCCCGGGCCGCTACCGATTACGATCAGATCGTATTGCATTACTTCACCACTTTGAGAATTTCACCCTTGTCCTTGGCTACGGCACGCTTCCAGTGCTCGGTGTAGCCCGGCTGCTCGATCTTGCCCGGGATATCCAGGCCGTTGCCGTTGTCGATGAAGCCGTTTTCGTCCTCACCCTTCACGTTGCCGTCGATGTATTTCACCATCAGGTACTTGTCGAGCTCGACCCAGCTGTTGAAAAGCGTTTGAGCCGTTTCGACCGTAAATTCGGTGGCGATCTTCTTTACCTTCTTGGGTTTGTAGCCTACATTGTCAATCGCTGCGTCAATCTTATTGACCTTCTCGAGCATGGCGTTTTCCCACTTATCGACCTCGCTGCGAACGTGCTTGCCGACGATGTTGTAGCGCAGGTATGCGAACTGAGCCACGCGGTTCGTGATCCAGAACATCGATGTGTCGGAGTATTTCAGCATCGAGCCGTTACCCTCCTTCAGGCACTCGGGAACCTCCTGCGAATTGACATAGACGGGCGTCAGGGGTGAGGTGGCGGCATCGTCCGTGCCGAACCAGAGGATACCCACCTTCTCGGGGCGAGCCTGACCTACGAGCCAGAAACCGGTCTGCTGCGTAGCCGTGGCGCGCTCGTTGCAGTACTCCACGCCATCGACCGTCCAATACATCGGGCGCCAACGGTAGGGGCAAGCCTCACCACCGGCACCAATGTCGGTCGT
>CAYOEE010000258.1:0-2140 GCA_964402935.1 uncultured Alistipes sp.
CTCTCTCCTCTTTGCTCTCTTTTTCCTCACCGTGTAGCCAAACGTGCCGAGTTGTTTGCCGAGCGTGTAGTATGCTCCGTGGCAGTAGGCGATCAGGCCGGCCTTTTCGAGGTGGAATTTCCCCGTCTCGGGGTCGATGTACTGCGGATCGACCTCGATGCCGACCACCTCGGCCAGGAACATATCGTGTGTGCCCAGCTCAACGACCTGCTTCACGCGGCACTCGATATTGACGGGCGATTCGACCACCAGCGGTGCTGCAACGTGTTTGGCCGGAGCGGCCGTGAGGCCCATCTCCTTGAACTTATCGTAGTCGCGCCCCGAACGCACGCCGCACCAATCCGTAGCACGGGCCAATCGCTCGGTCGTGAGGTTGATGACAAACTCCCGCGTGCGGCTGATAATGGCGTGCGAGTGACGTTCCTTGCGCACCGAGATATAGCACATGGCCGGATCGGTGCAGACCGTGCCCGTCCAAGCCACCGTAATCAGGTTCTGCTCCTCGGCTGTCTCGCCGCAGCTCACCAAAACGGCCGGCAGGGGATAGATCAACGTGCCGGCTTTCCAACTTTCGCGCTCCATAGTCATTCGATTTTGAACAAAGGTAGCATTTTTTTCGCTATATTTGTCATCGATGATTGAAGAGTTTGTCCGATACCTCACCACCGAGCGACGCTACTCGCCCCTCACCGTGCGCAACTACCGCCACGATGTGGAGTGTTTTGCAACGTGGTGGAGCACCACGGCCGGCGAAGCGTTCGACCCCGCGCAGGTCACCAAGGAGCACCTGCGCGAATGGATCGTCGATCGCAGCGAAACGGGATACGGCAAATCGAAAGCCGATCGAGCCGTGCCGATCTCGGCCGCCTCGGTCAATCGTGAGCTCTCCTCCATCAAGGCCTTTTTCCGCTTCCTATACCGCAAGGGGGTGATTGAAAGCAACCCAGCCCGTCTGCTGTCTTCGCTGCGCACCAGCCGGCGCCTCCCCTCGTTTGTCCCCGAAAGCCGTATGCAGCTCGTCGTGGAGGAGTGCCTCGCCCCCACCGAGGGGGTCGATCACGAGACCCAGCGCGATCGGCTCCTCATCCTGCTCTTCTACACCACGGGACTTCGCCTGGCCGAATTGCTGGCCATCGACATCGACGATTTTTCGGCCGATATGCGCTCGCTTCGAGTGGTGGGAAAAGGTGATAAAGAGCGAGTTGTCCCCATCCTGAAGCCTGTGGCCGAAAAAATTATCGCCTATCGGGCCGAAATTGATCGGCAACAAATTTGCAAAAGTGGAGAAAAAGCACTATTTTTAACCTGCCGAGGAGTTCGTGTTTCCCGATCGAAGGTCTATCGCGTGGTGCAAGGGGCGCTGAGTGAGGGGGGCGTGAAGGGGAAAAAGAGCCCCCACGTCTTAAGGCACACCTTCGCAACACACCTCATGAACGGGGGTGCCGATATGCGGGAGATCCAGGAGTTGATGGGACACAGCTCCCTCAAATCGACCCAGGTCTATACCCACAACAGCATCGCCCGCCTCTCGGAGGTCTATGCCACAGCGCACCCGAGAGAGAAAAGAGAGAGGAGAGAGATAACCTTGCGATTAAGCCGAGCGCAGAGGCCGCTTGCGGACTTTGCCGAGGCGGAGCAAGGTCGAGCCACCGAAGGTGGGTCAAAGAGAAAAGAGAAAAGAGAAGAGAGATAAAAGATAAGAGTTAGAATTCAAAATTAGCTAAAAGCTGACAGCTGCGTGCTGACAGCTCAAATACCGCAGGTAAGGGGGCCTGCAACCGAAGTTAAACCATTAAAAATAAAGGCTATGGACGTACAGATTCAATCCGTAAAATTCGATGCCGGCAAGCAGCTGATCGAGTTCATCAATGCCAAGATGGCTAAATTGGAGCGTTTTGCAGAGCCTACGAGCGCCGAGGTGGTGCTTAAGCTCGAAAAGGATGCCGAGAGAGGCAATAAAGTCGCAGTGATCACCCTTCGCGTACCCGGCGGCGATATGCGGGCCGAATCGCAGGCTCGCACCTTCGAGGAGGCCGTAGATAATGCAATCGACGCGATTAAACGCCAAATCGAAAAACGCAAAGAGTAACAAAACGGGGTTGTGGTTCGCCACAACCCCGTTTTTTATGAGAGGAAAGAG
>CAYOEE010000259.1:0-2126 GCA_964402935.1 uncultured Alistipes sp.
GTCTTCAGCCCCGTGCCGTGAGCCGCGACCTGGATTGGGGTATTCCCGTGCCGGTAGAGGGTGCCGAGGGTAAGGTGCTCTACGTTTGGTTCGATGCTCCGATCGGCTATATCTCGGCCACGAAAGACCTGACGCCTGATTGGGAGAAGTATTGGAAGGATGAGGAGACGAAGCTCGTACACTTCATCGGTAAAGATAACATCGTCTTCCACTGCATCGTCTTCCCCTCGATGCTCAAGGCACACGGCGATTATATTCTGCCCGAGAATGTCCCCTCGAACGAGTTCCTGAACCTTGAGGGCGACAAGATTTCAACCTCGCGCAACTGGGCTATCTGGCTGCATGAGTATCTCGAAGAGTTCCCCGGTAAGGAGGATGTGCTGCGCTATGTACTTTGCGCCAATGCCCCCGAAACGAAGGATAACGACTTTACTTGGAAAGATTTCCAGGCTCGCAACAACTCGGAGCTGGTGGCTATCCTGGGTAACTTCGTAAACCGTGCCCTGGTGCTCACGCAGAAGTATTATAACGGTGTCGTTCCCGCTTGCGGTGAGCTGACCGACTACGATCGGGAGACGATCGCCGAGCTGCAGCAGATCAAGGCACAGCTGGAGCGCAACATCGAGAATTACCACTTCCGCGAGGCGTTGAAAGACGCCATGAACTTTGCCCGCATCGGTAACAAATACCTGGCCGATACGGAGCCTTGGAAGGTCGTAAAAACCGATCCCGAGCGCGTGAAGACGATCCTGAATATTGCCCTGCAGATTACGGCCAATACAGCCATCGCCATCGAGCCGTTTATGCCCTTCTCGGCACAGAAGATGATCTCGATGCTTGCCGTTGAGAAGTATTCGTGGGAGCAGATGGGTCAGATGAACCTCGTTGAGGAGGGTCACACGATCGGTAAGGCCGAGCTGTTGTTCGAGAAGATCGAGGATGAGACGATCCAGAAGCAGCTGGATAAACTTGCTGCCATCAAGGAGGCCAATTTGGCTGCCGAGAAAGCGCAAGATGTTGAGAATCAAAAAGATAACGTTTCGTTTGATGACTTCCAGAAGATGGATATCCGCGTCTCGACGATCCTGAAGGCCGAGAAGGTGGCCAAGACCAAGAAGCTCTTGAAGCTGTTGGTGGATACGGGTATCGACCAGCGCGAGATCATCTCGGGTATTGCCGAGCACTTCACCCCTGAGGAGCTTATTGGTAAGCAGGTGCTGGTGCTTGTGAACCTTGAGCCGCGTGAGTTGAAGGGTACGCTGTCGCGCGGTATGATCCTCATGGCCGAGGATGCTACGGGCAAACTGCGCCTGTTGCAGCCCAATGAGCCGACCCACAACGGAGCAATCGTAGGTTAGTATGCAAACAGCAGAAAGGGAGTGGTCGGAGCTTCGCTTCGACTACTACGAAACGGACTATAACATCCGTTACAGCTATCGTCCCGATCGCGGTTGGAGCGAGATGCAACTATCTGAAGATGAGTTTCTTCCCGTTCCTTTGGCGGCGGCCTGCCTGCACTACGGTTCGTCGCTGTTCGAAGGTTTGAAGGCCTTTCGCGGGGCGGATGGCAATATTCGTATCTTCCGTCTGGAGGATACGGTCGAGCGTCTGCAATCTTCGGCTCGTAGGTTGTGCCTGCCCGTCCCCACGCGGATGATGATCATCGAGGCCTGTACGGAGGTTGTGCGCAAGAACCTGCGCCACCTGCCCCCCTATGGGACGGGTGCAGCGATGTATCTGCGTCCGGTTGAGATCGGTACTTCAACCTCGTTTGGTGTGACACCTTCGGCCAATGCTCTCTTCGTGGTCTTCTGTTCGCCTGTCGGCCCTTACTTTAAGGAGGGTATCCGCCCGATTCAGGTGGCTGTCGATCGTGAGCAGGATCGTGTTTCTGCCAATGGTACGGGCGATGTGAAGATTGGCGCCAACTATGCCGCCAGCCTCCTACCCTACCAGCACGCCCACGAAATGGGTTTTCAGAGCGTACTTTTCCTCGATCCCAAGGAACATAAATACCTCGACGAGTGTGTAGCGGCCAATTTCTTTGCGATTCGCGACGGTAAATATATCACACCGAAATCTTCGACGATTCTTCCTTCGATCACCAACAAGAGCCTTAAACAGCT
>CAYOEE010000260.1:0-2105 GCA_964402935.1 uncultured Alistipes sp.
GTTCGGCCCGACGACGGCCGGTCGTATGGACCCCTATGTAGACCTCTTCCAGTCGCTGGGCGGCTCGATGGTGATGGTGGCGAAGGGTAACCGTTCGCAGGAGGTGACGGATGCCTGCTGCAAGCATGGCGGTTTCTACCTCGGCTCGATCGGTGGTCCGGCGGCTATCCTTGCGAAGAACTCGATCAAGTCGGTCGAGGTGGTCGATTTCCCCGAGCTGGGCATGGAGGCCGTGCGCAAGATCTATGTCGAGAACTTCCCCGCCTTCATCATCGTCGATGATAAGGACAACGACTTTTTTGCCGATTTCAAACACTAAAAAGTGAGCTTTGCACGTTTCCTTCCCGGAAACGCACCAAGTATGAAAAGAATCACGATTCATATCCTGCTTACGGTCTTGCTGGTGGTTCAGACGCTGATGGTCTGGGCAGCCGGCAAGCCCGTTTTTGAAGCCTCATCACCTCTGGTGGTGGCGGTCGGGGAGGCTTTCCGTGTCGAGTTTGCGCTCAATGCCAAGCCCGACGAGGATAGTTTCCGCGCCCCGTCGTTCGAGGGGTTTGATGTCTTGGCCGGTCCGGCTGTTTCGACCGGTTCGTCGATCCAGATCATCAACGGCTCGATGTCGAAGAGCGTAAACTGCACCTACACGTTTGTCCTGCTGCCGAAGGCGGCCGGCAACTACTCGATCGGCGTGGCCGAGGTGGCGGTGGATGGGGAGGTGGTACGCACCAACCCGCTCCCGATTCAGATTGTGGAGGAGGGCTCGGCACCGGCCGTGCAAGGTTCGACGGGTGAGCGCCAACAGCAACGTGAGCAGAATCAAACCACGGCACAAAACCGCATCGCCGAGGATGATGTGTTGCTCCGAGCCGTCGTGTCGAAACGTTCGGTCTATAAGAACGAACCGCTGCACGTTACCTATAAACTCTACACGCGCGTGCCGTTTGTCGATTACTCGTTCGAGGCTTCGCCCACCTTCAACGGATTTTGGGCACAAGACCTGGTCAATAAGAAGAGCAACGCCCAATCGAGCCGCGAGACCTACAACGGCAAGGTCTATGAGAGCTATGTGCTGGGTGATTGGTTGCTCTATCCGCAGCAGGTCGGACAACTCAGCATCGACCCGATGGGAATGACCATCGTGGCGCAGGTGGTGGTGCCGAGCCGCAACTACGATCCCTTCTTCGGGTCGGGTCACGAGGTCTATAACGTACCGCGTAAGGTGCGAAGTCAGCCCGTAACGGTTACGGTCAATCCGTTGCCTACGGGTGCTCCGACAAGTTTTACGGGCGCTGTGGGCCAATTTACGATGGAGTGCACGCCTCCCGCGGAGCACCTGGCCGCCAACTCGGCAGCCACCTACACGGTGCGCCTTTCGGGTTCGGGTAACCTGACCTTCGTGCAGGCTCCGACCCTTCAGCTTCCCTCGTCGTTCGAGCAGTACAACGTGAAGACCACCGAGGCCATCAACGCCTCGGCTACGGGTATTACGGGCTATCGCCAATTCGAATATCCCTTCATTGCGCGTGCCGAGGGCGAGTTTGAGATTCCGGCCGTGGAGTTCTCCTACTTCGATCCTGTGCGTCAGGAGTATCACACGCTCCGCTCGAAGGAGCTGTTGATGGAGGTTACACCCGACGAGAAGGGAACATCTGCGGAGGCGGTCGTACTGCCCGGACGCGGTCTTTCGAAGGAGGAGGTGAAACTCCTGGGTGAGGATATCCGCTTCATCAAGCTGGGGGATTCGCAGCTCGGCAAGGAGCGCGAACCGCTCATTTTCAGCAACCTCTATTGGACGTTGCTCGGTGGTATTGTTCTGCTGTTCGGGGTTGCTTACCTCTCGCTGCGTCGCAAGATCCGCGAGTCGCAGAACCTGGTTCTGGTACGTGGCAAGCGCGCCAATAAGGTGGCTCTGCAACGCTTCCGTGTGGCACGTCAGGCCATGGAGGAGCAGAATCGCCACGCCTTCTACGAGGAGATGCTTCACGCCCTGTGGGGGTATATGAGCGATAAGTTTAACATCCCCGTTTCGAACCTGACGAAGGAGTATGTGCGCGAGCAGCTCGTCAAGCGCGGCATGACGGCCGAGGAGAGCCAGCGTTTCT
>CAYOEE010000261.1:0-2078 GCA_964402935.1 uncultured Alistipes sp.
GCAACTTTGCCGAGTTCAAAGAGCTGAAAAACATCGACAAATCGACCATGATCGGCGTCTTGGAGGATGTCTTCCGTCACGCGCTGCAAAAGCAGTTCGAGACGGACGAGAATTTCGACGTGATCATCAACCCCGAGAAGGGCGACCTTGAGATTTGGCGCAACCGCACTGTGGTGGAGGATGGCGCTGTGGAGAACCCCAACACCGAGATCTCGGAGTCGGAGGTGAAGGCCATCGACCCCACCTACGAAATCGGCGACGAGTATGCCGACCAGGTACAGCTCGCTTCGTTTGGCCGCCGCACGGTGCTCTCGCTCCGTCAGAACCTCTCATCGAGAATCCTCGACCTGGAGAAGGCAGCCCTCTTCGAGAAGTACTCGGAGAAGGTCGGCGAGGTGATCACCGGCGAGGTTTATCAGGTTTGGAAGCGCGAGGTGCTGATCATGGACGACGAGGACAACGAGTTGCTCTTGCCCAAGTCGGAGCAGATTCCCAACGACTTCTATCGCAAGGGTGACACGATCAAGGCGATCGTGAAGTCGGTAGAGATGAACAATAACCAGCCCCGCATCATCCTTTCGCGCACGGCACCCCAGTTCCTGGAGCGTCTGTTCGAGCAGGAGGTTCCGGAGATCTTCGACGGTCTGATCACGATCAAGAAGATCGTTCGCATCCCGGGCGAAAGAGCCAAGGTGGCCGTAGAGTCGTATGACGACCGCATCGACCCCGTAGGCGCTTGCGTCGGCATGAAGGGCTCGCGCATCTACTCGATCGTCAAGGAGCTGCGCAACGAGAACATCGACGTACTGAACTACACGGCCAACACCTCGCTCATGATTCAGCGTTCGCTCAATCCGGCCAAGATTTCGTCGATCACCATCGACGAGGAGAAGAAGACGGCTGCCGTCTATCTCAAGCCCGACCAGGTATCGCTGGCCATCGGTAAGGGCGGTTTGAACATCCGTCTTTCGAAGATGCTCACGGGCTACGACATCGACGTTTACCGCGAGATCGAGGAGGAGGACGTGGCTCTGTCGGAGTTCACGGACGAGATCGAGGGCTGGATCATCGAGGCCCTGCACAACGTAGGTTGCGACACGGCCAAGAGCGTACTGGAGCTTCCCGTTGAGGAGATTGCCGCTCGTGCCGACCTCGAGATCGAGCAGGCTCAGAAGGTAGTCGAGATTCTCAAAGCCGAGTTTGAGGAGTAAAAAAGAAAGGAGATACTATGGGGAATGAAAGACGATTAAGACTCATCCAGGCCGCCAAGGAGTTCAAGGTGGGCCTGAACACCATCACGGATTTCTTACAGAAGAAGGGTATCAAGTGCGACGGTGCCAACTCGCTGGTCGATGAGGCTACCTACGCCATCCTGGAGAAGGAGTACGGTTCGAACCGTGCGACAGCCGGTGCACGCGACTCGGTGCGTGAGCGTATCTCGCAGAAGCAGACCTCCGTTTCGCTCGACGGTACGAAGCAGAAAGAGGAGGAGAAAGAGGTTGTGATCAAGTCGAACATGATCCATGTCAAGGACGAGATTCAGCAGCCCAAATTCCTGGGTAAGATCGACCTCGACGGTGGCAAGAAGACGGAGGTAAAGAAGGTGGAGGAGAAGCCCGTAGAGGCACCGAAGCCGATCGAGAAGCCCGTGGAGGCTCCGAAGCCGGTGGTTGAGGAGAAGAGAGCCGTTGAGGAGAAGCCGATTGAGGTAAAGCCCGTCGAGGAGAAGAAGGTGGCCGAGAAGCCCGTCGAGACTCCGAAGGCCGTGGAGACGCCCAAGGCTACGCCTGCTGCCACCGAGCAGAAGCCGGCAGAGGGTGTTTTCCGCCCGGGTTCGGTAACCCTGCAAGGCCCGCAGGTGCTGGGCACGATGGATGTTTCGGGATTCGTTCCGGGTGGTAAGCACAAGCGCAAGCGCCTGCAAAAGGAGAAGGTCGATGTCACGAAGGCTCAGAAGGGCCAGCAGGGCGGCGGCAAGAACGAGCAGCGCGGTGGCGGTCAGCAGAACCGTCCGGGTCAGCAGAATCAGCAGAACCAGCCCAAGCCGGGTGAGGGTCGCCGCAACAAGAACAAGCAGA
>CAYOEE010000262.1:0-2043 GCA_964402935.1 uncultured Alistipes sp.
GAGCAATTCTAAACTTTGCCCCCTCTCATTCGCGCGCGTACGTGTATACGCGTAAGTATACGCGTAACGTAAATCGTAACAACACAAAAAAAGGTGATCTTTTGATCACCTCCTTCAGTTGAGCTACCAGGATTCGAACCTAGAATAACAGGACCAGAATCTGTTGTGTTACCATTACACCATAGCTCAATGTCCTTTTGACGATGCAAAAGTAGAACTATTTTTTGCAATTGCAAAGAAAAAATCGAAAAAAATTTATATATTTGTTACTCCGGTGCAGCCGTTGCACTTCGAAAATAAGACGAATAAACATTAAATCAACAGATTATGGGAATTAAGTTTCGCTTGACCGTCATGAATTTCCTGCAATATGCCGTCTGGGGTTCCTACCTCACTTCGATGGGATCGTACCTCGTCGGCGCAGGTTTGGCCTCCAAAATCGGTCTTTTTTATGCCATGCAGGGCATCGTTTCGCTCTTCATGCCGGCCGTGATAGGCATCTTGGCCGACCGCTGGATTCAGGCTCAGCGTCTGCTGGGTATTTGCCACGGCCTGGCTGCCGCCTTTATGGTCGGAGCGGGCTACTACGCCATGACCTCGGGTGCCGAGGTGGAGTTTGGCGTCCTCTTTACGCTCTATGCCTTAAGCGTGGCCTTCTACATGCCGACCATCGCCCTGTCGAACTCGGTGGCTTACAGCGTACTCGAAAGCAACAACCTCGATACCGTAAAGGCCTTCCCGCCCATCCGCGTATGGGGTACGGTGGGTTTCATCTGCGCCATGTTGCTTTGTGATGCCGCAGGTTTCCAGACGACCTACATGCAGTTTATTCAGTGCGCCGTGCTGGGTTTTGTGCTGGGTGCTTATGCCTTCACGCTGCCCGCCTGCCCGACCAATCGTGCGGGTGAGAAAAAATCGCTCGTCGAGGCCCTCGGCCTGCGTGCCTTCACCCTCTTCAAGCAACGCAAGATGGCGCTTTTCTTCATCTTCTCGATGCTCCTGGGTGTCTCGCTCCAGATTACCAACGGATTTGCCAACCCCTTCATCACCTCGTTCCGTGACATCCCGGAGTTCGCCTCCACGTTTGGCGCCAATCACGCCAACGCGCTGATCTCGCTCTCGCAGGTTTCGGAGACCCTCTGCATCCTTTTGATCCCCTTCTGCCTGAAGCGTTTCGGTATCAAGAACGTGATGCTGATGGCGATGTTTGCCTGGGTGCTGCGCTTCGGTCTCTTCGGTGTGGGTAACCCGGGTGGGGGCGTGTGGATGTTTATCCTCTCGATGATCGTCTATGGTGTAGCGTTCGACTTCTTCAACATCTCCGGTTCGCTCTTTGTCAATAAGGAGACCGACACCTCGATCCGCGCCAGCGCACAGGGTCTGTTTATGATCATGACCAACGGCATCGGTGCTACGATCGGCACACTGGGTGCGCAGGCCGTGGTGAACCACTTCGTCTACTCCCGGGCCGAGCCCGCAGCCCAGGTGGCCGGATGGTCCACTTCGTGGCTCGTCTTCGCCGGCTATGCGCTCGTCGTAACGCTCCTCTTCGCCCTCGTCTTTCAGTACAAACACGAGCCCGAAGCGGCGAAGTAGCCTCTTTGGATCGAAAGATCGTTGAAAAGGATCAAGTCCGCCCTTTTTTTCGGGGGCGGACTTTTCTTTGGCATCGGATTTGCACTTATTTCTTTCAGCTGCAGATCAGCAACTGCAGTGAGGTTTCTTCATTTATTTAAGTTTGGGTTAGTAGTTTTAGGGGCGTGCAACGCGCTCCGGAGGCGAGCGGCAGTCGAGAAGACTCCCGCTCGTTTTTGTTGTGCATGGTCTTCGGGATAGGCGCCCACTCGGGTCTTAAAACTACTTTCAACCTGTAGCGCCTCGGCAATTATAGGCAATCGTAGTTGCTTGCGCAACCTCTCCAAGACCTCTTCCGTGGGATTTTGTGAGCAAGCTCCCAATCCCTCGGAAGTGTTCTTGCAGCCTTCGGCTGTACGATTGCCTTTCGATTGCTCTCGGCTTCAGCGGTCGTTAGTAGTTCGGTAT
>CAYOEE010000263.1:0-2020 GCA_964402935.1 uncultured Alistipes sp.
CGCTTCGAGGCCGAAACGGGCGTGCCGTCTGCCGTGGCGGCGTCGATCTCGAAGACTGCTTTATAGATATCGTTCTGCTTGATGCGCCAAACCAAGACCAGACCGATCATGATCGGGTTACCCGTCTTGTCGTTCACCTTGATCGGATCGACATTGAGGTTGCGGGCACGCATCGAGATCTGCTTGGCCGAGAGGAAGGGGTTCACCCACCAGTAGCCCGTCTCGTAGAACGTACCGCGATACTCGCCGAAGAAGAGCATCACGCGTGCCTGATTCGGCTCAAGAAGCATATAGCCGCCCAAGGCCACCAGGCCACAAAGCAGCAAAAGAATACCGACAGCCAGCACCACACCGCCGTAAGGCGTGGCCGTGTCGAGCATCATGCCGCCCTTGATAATGCCCCAAACGCCACCGGCGAGGGCAACAAGGTTGAGAAGCAGCGCAACGATACCGTTGCATTTCCATCCGTTGTAAGTGTAATTTTTGTTCTCCATGGTTTTAAGGTTTTATGTCCGTTTATTTTGATATCGTTTTGATATCACAAAGATAGTGTACAAAAATCCTTATTTCCAAATTTTTCATACACTTTTATGAAAAAATTTCAGCGAGCACGATTTTTCGGCTTCGCCGAAACGTTTTGTTAGCCATATTATTTGTACATTTGTACTAACCTAACCGAAACTCCTGATGCGAAACACGATTCTTGCGATCCTGCTCTGCTTGGTCAGCCTCACAGCCCTGCAAGCTCAACGCCTTGTCGAGGTGGGGCAAGGCTATAGCAGCACGTCGGTCAATACGACCATTTTCCGCAACAGCTCGCTCACCTCGTTCCAGGGGCGACAATACACGGCTTACTACGACGACGAGGGGTGGATGGTGATCGCCTGTCGTAAGCTGCGGAGCGACGAGTGGACTACCGCACGCACCCAATACCGCGGGAATGTGCGGGATGCTCACAACGGAATCAGCCTCATGGTCGATGGCGATGGCTACCTGCACGTTGCCTTCGATCACCACGGTCATCCGCTGAACTACTGCCGCAGCGTAGCGCCCCACACGCTGACCCTCGGCGAGAAAGAGCCGATGATTGGTAGCGACGAGGGAGACGTAACCTATCCCGAATTTTACCGCCTTGCAAACGGCGACCTGCTCTTTGCCTACCGCTCGGGGGCATCGGGGCGCGGGAATCTGGTATTGAACCGCTACTCGCTCCAAACGCGCCGCTGGGAGCGGGTGCAGGATATTTTGATCGACGGCGAGGATCGTCGCAACGCCTATTGGCAACTCTATGTCGATGCCGCGGGGACGATTCACCTCTCGTGGGTCTGGCGCGAAACGTGGCTGGTCGAGACGAACCACGACCTCTGCTACGCCCGCTCGAAGGATGGGGGCAAGACGTGGGAAAAGAGCACCGGCGAACGATACACGCTCCCGATTCGGCTCGAGAATGCCGAAATAGCCTGCCCTATCCCCCAAAACAGCGAGCTGATCAACCAAACGAGCATGAGTGCCGACGAGCGAGGGAATCCCTACATCGCCTCCTATTGGCGATCATCGGATAGCGACATCCCCCAATATCGGCTGGTGTGGCACGACGAGCAGAGTTGGCAAAATCGGCAAATCTCCGACCGCAAGACCCCCTTCACGCTTCGGGGAGGGGGTACGAAGATGATCCCCATTGCGCGCCCGCGCATGGTGGTGGATCGCAAGAGAGGATATTACTTTTTCCGCGATGCGGAGCGTGGGGAGAGAGTCTCGATCTACTACACGCGCAACATCCGCAAAGGACGTTGGCAGGTGAAGGATCTGACCGACTTTGCGGTGCACGCCTGGGAGCCGACCCTCGATGCCGAGCTGTGGAAAGCCGAAAAACGGTTGCACCTCTTTGTGCAGGATACGCACCAGGGCGATGGCGAGCGCGTCGTAAAGAGTGAGGCAAGCCCAATCTATGTACTTGAATTTAAGTAAAAAGCAATAACACTATGGAGAAACGATTGAAGATGCTGATTTGCTGCGTAGT
>CAYOEE010000264.1:0-1991 GCA_964402935.1 uncultured Alistipes sp.
TCGTGCTGAACCACCGCTTCAACGAGCGTTGGTCGCTCAACGCCACGGCCTTCTATACCTACGGCTACGGCTACTACAAGCAGTACAAGGACGATGCATCGCTTATCGAGTACGGTCTGACCAAGGACTACGAGGCCGAGGGTGATCTGATCCGCGAGAAGCTGATGCGCAACCACCTGGGCGGTGTGCAGGGCGTGGCAAACTACACCTCCGACCGTCTCGATCTCTCGTTTGGTGCTTCGTGGAGCTACTACACCTGTCCCCACTGGGGTGAGCTGGATTGGGTCGAGGGGGTATCGAACGACAAAATCTCCAATCGCTGGTACGACAACGATGTCGAGAAGCACGACGGCAACCTCTTTGCACGCGCCTCGTGGCAGGCTCACGACCGTCTGCGTCTCTTTGCCGACCTGCAATACCGCTATGTAAGTTACAAGGCGTGGGGCGTAAACGACAATTTCGACTGGACCTCGGAGGCGATGCAGCCGATCGACGTGGATAAGGAGTACCACTTCTTCAATCCGCGCGTGGGACTGAATTGGAATGCCTCGGAGCGCTCCTCGTTCTTCCTCTCGGCCGCCATTGCGCAGAAAGAGCCGACGCGCGGTGATTTCACCGATCGCTACCGCTTTGCCGAGGCGGACTCCTACCCCACCTCCGAGAAGCTCTACGACCTGGAGCTGGGTTACACCTACACCGCACCGCGCCTAAGCCTCGGCATCAACCTCTACTATATGTATTATAAGGATCAGCTCGTGCAGACGGGACAGATCAACGACAGCTACGATGCCCTCAACATCAACGTCCCCGACAGTTACCGCCGTGGTGTGGAGCTTTCGATGGCATGGAAAGCGGCTTCGTGGCTCACGGCCTCGGCAAACGCCACCTTCTCCGAGAACAAAATCAAAAACTACGTCGATAAGGTGGTTGATTACGCCTTGGAGGGCGATGTGGCTGGGGCTTACGACTACCTCGTCACGGAGATGGGTGACACGCAGATCAGCTACTCGCCCAATGTGATGGCTTCGTGGTCGCTCGACCTGCATCACAAAGGTTTCCAGGCCGTTCTGACGGGTCGCTATGTGGGTGAGCAGTACTTCACCAACTTCGAGAACGATGCCATGAAGCTCGACAGCTACTGCGTGAGCGATCTCGATCTTTCGTACACCTTCTCGACCCGCCGCGCCAAGTCGGTACGCATCGGTGCAACGATCTACAACCTCTTCAACACGAGCTACGAGTCGAACGGCTACGGCTGGTCGGAGGCCTACGAGGGTGAGCGCACGGATCACGCCTACTACTTCCCGCAGGCTCCGCTCCACGTGCTGGCCAACGTAACGATCAAATTCTAAAGACGCGATAGACAATGGATCTGAAACTCTTTTTGCAAATTGTGGGCGTTGTGCTCGGACTTCTGTACCTCTACCTGGAGTACAAGGCCGACATCCGCCTCTGGATCGTGGGACTTATCATGCCCTGCGTGCATGGACTTCTCTACTTCAAGGCGGGGCTTTATGCCGACTTCTCGATACAGCTCTACTACATCCTGGCAGGCCTTTACGGCTGGATTGTCTGGCACAACGCACCGCGCAAAAAGAGCTCCTCGGCCCGGCAGATCCGGCACACACCGATGCGGTGGATCGTCCCCCTGGTGGCGGTCTATGCCGTGGCTCATGGGCTGATCTACCTCTTCCTGGTGCATTGCACGAACAGCAACGTCCCCTTCTGGGACTCGCTCACGACGGCTCTTTCGATTGTGGCGATGTGGATGCTCTCGCGCAAGCTCATCGAGCAGTGGATCATCTGGGGCGTGGTGGATCTGATTACCGTCGGACTCTACCTCTATAAGGAGATTCCGCTCACGGCCGCCCTCTACGGGCTCTACACCGTGCTGGCCGTAGCGGGATGGCTGAGATGGAGAAAGGAGATTAAGAAAAACTTAGAAGCTGTTTAAAATTTGTTTGCGAAATGATTTTACAGCTTTTTTGTGG
>CAYOEE010000265.1:0-1969 GCA_964402935.1 uncultured Alistipes sp.
GGTAGCTTGATCATATGCTTAAAGTGATGCAGGTTATTTTTTACATTTTACTAAGTTGCAGATATCATGAAAATCATGTCTGTCGCGGTTCGCTGTGCCCGGGTCACGCTCTTTGCGCTGTTGTGGCTTTTTGGGGGTAGCTCCTGCACATCGTCGGATCGCTCCGAAGCGGAGACTTTGACAACGGTCGGAAACCCCTTCCTGCCCCTCTGGGAGCATATTGCCGATGGTGAGCCTTATGTGTTCGAAGATCCCGATGAGGTCGGAAAATACCGCCTTTATCTCTACGGCTCGCACGACAGCCGCAAGACGGATTATTGCGGACGCGAGTTGGTGCTGTGGTCGGCCTCGGTGGATAATCTGAGCGAGTGGCGCTACGACGGGGAGATTCTGCGCATTGATCGAGATGCTCACGGCAATCTTCTAAGCCCCGACAGCCTGTCCGATGTCCTCTTTGCGCCCGATGTGGCACTGGTCACTGCACCCGATGGCGAGAAAACCTACTACCTCTACCCGAACGACCAAGCCCATGGGCGAACGTCGCTCGTGGCCAAATCTTCGCGCCCCGACGGCCCGTTCGAGGTCTGCAACTGGAGCACGGAGCGGGCAGATCGTACCGAGGGTGTGCTCGCCTTCGATCCGGCCGTCTTTGTCGATGACGATGGCAGGGTTTATGGCTATTGGGGTTTTAAGCGCTCCTACGCGGCCGAGCTTGACCCGCAGACGATGGCCACCGTAAAGCCGGGCACCGAGGTGGTCGAGGATCTGGTGACCAACCCCAAGGTGGAGGGCGATTTTCGCTTCTACGAAGCCTCCTCGATGCGCAAGGTGAAAGATAAATACATCTTAATTTACAGCCGATGGACGCACGAGGGCGAGTTCGGCTTGCCGATCTCGAACTACACGTTGGCCTACGCCTATGGCGACCATCCGCTCGGCCCGCTGACCTATGGCGGAACGATCATTGATGGTCGAGGGCGCGAAACGAACGAGGTGGGGCAGCCTATCGCCTCGGCTACGGTCACCGGAAATACCCACGGCAGCATCTGCGAGGTGAATGGGCAGTGGTACGTCTTCTATCACCGCCAAACCGGCAAAAACGAGTATGCGCGTCAGGCGATGGTCGCTCCGATTACCCTCTCGGTCGAGGAGGGCGCGGGCGGTAAGGTGCATATCTCGGAGGGCGAATACACCTCCGAGGGTTTTGCGCTGGAGGGACTTGAGCCCACCGAGCGCCACTCGGCAGGCATCGCCTGCTGGCACACCGGCCCCAAGGTAGCGATCCACGGCTGGCCCGAAAAGCAGCTCTTCGGCTCGTATGTGGCTCCGAGCTATGGTACGGAGGATCGTTTCGAGGCCCCCTATGCACTGCGCAACAATACCAACGCCGTGGTCTATAATACGGACGGTTCGATCGTCGGCTATAAGTATTTCAACTTTACGAAAACCTATCAAAAGCGTGATCTGCGCCTTTCGCTGAATCTGATTCCGGAGGGATTGGATGGCGAAATTTGTGTGATGCTCGACCGCCCGTGGACCTCTCAAGGGGGCATCGAGTTGGGACGCATCGCCCTCCATAAGACGATGGAACAACGCCCCGCGGAGTTCGTTGTTGAATTGCCCACGCTCTCGAACGTGTGCGGTAAACACGCGCTCTATTTTGTCTTCTCTTCCCCCGTCAAGGAGCAGTCGATCTGTACGTTGCTCGATTTCGCGATCCGATAGGAACGAGCCAAAGAGGGTGATTTCTGCGTTATGCTTGCTCTCGGAATCCTCACATACGTTCAGTATGCTCCGGTTTCTCGAGCTTCGCAAGCCTTAAAATCCCACCTCTTATGCTCGTTCCGGTGACGAGGATTCAATTTTTAATTCTTAATTTTTAATTTTGAATTTGAAAAAAAAGCCTGCACTTCAAAAAAAGTACAGGCTTTTTTGTACCCCCACCGCGACTCGAACGCGAATTTAGGGT
>CAYOEE010000266.1:0-1962 GCA_964402935.1 uncultured Alistipes sp.
CCTGTCAATTTAACCGTATATGGCCCTACTACCACACTTTTAGACGAGGAAGGACACGAAATGCTATAAGCTCCATCTTTGAGATGTAAGCCATCCTCCCCAACAATGTAAGAATAATTTCTACTGCCAAAGAACGACACGGGGCCAAATTCCGTCTGCTTTTCATACCGATCCGTCATCTTTTGACGTTGAGCAAATGATAAACCAGAACAACTTAATAGGAGAACTAACAACAATAGTTTTTTCATAACTACATGTTTTTTTACCGCATCAGCCTCTATACGGCAGGTTAGTAACAAAAGAAAGTGTGGAGCTGACATTCGTTTGTCTCAAAGAGGGTTGTGGAAAGACCCGAACCAAAACAAACGATACAATACCCCACACCTGAATAGTATGAGGTACTGCACTTTTGTGCTCGCCACATAACTACGCAAGGAGTGAATGTCTGTCGTCTGTCCTTTGGTTCTGAAAACTTCCACATTCTCTTTGAAGGACAAAAGCGAAAACACTTCCGCAATATGTTGTCGCATAGACACACTACACAACATTACAAATATACAAATTCTTCAGCATACAAGCAAACCCTTTAGGGGATATTTTAAGTTTCGTTCCAACTAAAAGCAAGATTATAACATCACGATATGTAAATGTTGAATAATTTGCTAACTTTGCCTTATATTTGTAATAAACGCATTCCATGGAGTCAATCAGAGAACTTTATAAGATCGGCAACGGACCGTCGTCGAGCCACACGATGGGGCCGAAGAAGGCCGCCGAGCAGTTTGCCGTGCGCTGTCCCGATGTCGAGCAATACCGCGTCACCCTCTACGGATCGTTGGCCGCTACGGGCAAAGGTCACTTGACGGATCAGGCGATTCTTCAGGTTTTGGAGCCGATAGCCCCGACCGAGATTGTTTGGAAGGCCGATGTTGTCCTCCCGTTCCACCCAAACGGCATGCTGTTCGAGGGGCTGAAAGGGGGCGAAGTGATCGACCAATGGCAGATCTTCAGCATCGGCGGTGGTGCCTTAGCCAACGAAGATACGAAGGAGACCCCCAAGCGTCAAATCTACCCCTTCTCGACCCTGGAGGAGATCAAGGCCTACTGCCTGCGTGAGGGTAAAACCTACTGGGAGTATGTTGAGGATTGCGAGGGCAAGGAGATTTGGGAGTTCCTGGATCGCGTTTGGACCGTGATGTGTGAAACAATTCAGCGCGGCCTGAACAACGACGGTGTCCTGCCGGGCGGTCTGAAGGTGGCTCGCAAAGCGAGCAACTACTACGTCAAGTCGCAGAGCTACACCGGTTCGCTCGCCTCGCGTGCCCGCATCTATGCCTACGCCCTGGCCGTTGCCGAGGAGAACGCCTCGGGTGGTGAGGTGGTTACTGCCCCGACCTGCGGGTCGTGCGGCGTGATTCCCGCCACGATCTACCACCTGGCCACTTCGCGCAACTTCACGCGCATCCGCATCCTGCGTGCCTTGGCCACGGCCGGTCTGTTTGGCAATGTCGTGAAGACCAACTCCTCGATTTCGGGTGCCGAGGTGGGTTGTCAGGGTGAGATTGGTGTGGCTTGTGCCATGGCTGCAGCAGCAGCCTGCCAGCTCTTTGGCGGTACGCCCTCGCAAATCGAGTACGCTGCCGAGATGGGTCTGGAGCACCATCTGGGTCTGACGTGCGACCCCGTATGCGGATTGGTGCAGGTTCCCTGCATCGAGCGCAACGCCATCGCTGCCGCCCGTGCCCTCGACGCCAACACCTATGCCACACTCTCGGATGGTCAGCACCTGGTGACCTTCGACAAGGTGGTGCGCGTGATGAAGGAGACGGGCCTCGACCTTCCGAGCCTCTACCGCGAAACCTCGGAGGGTGGCCTCGCCAAGCGCTACTACGACCAATGTTAAGGAGTTGGTTCGCGCAACAAAATGGGGAATAGCCTTCGGTAAGGCTATTCCCCATTTTG
>CAYOEE010000267.1:0-1948 GCA_964402935.1 uncultured Alistipes sp.
GGCGCATTCTCGGCCTCGACAATGAAACCGCAGTTGCGGCACTGCCACCAGATCTTGCCGTCACGGTGGAAGAAGTCTCCATCCGTCAGGCGGCTCAACAGCTTCAGGTAGCGACGTTCATGCTCGGCCTCGACCTTGGCAATGTTGCGGAAAGCGGCAGCCACAGCGGGGAAGCCCTCCTCATCAGCCACGGCAGCGAAAGCGGGATAGAGCACGTCCCACTCCTCGTTCTCGCCCTGAGCAGCCGCCAGCAGGTTCTCCTGCGTCGTGCCGATCTTACCGGCGGGGTAGGTGGCCGTAATCTCCAAATCGCCACCCTCAAGGAACTTGAAGAAGCGCTTGGCGTGCTCCTTCTCCTGCTCGGCCGTCTCCATAAAGAGGCCTGCGATCTGCTCGTAGCCCTCTTTCTTGGCTACCGAGGCAAAAAATGTATAACGGGTACGTGCCTGGCTCTCACCGGCAAAGGCTTTGAGCAAATTCTGCTCGGTCTTCGTTCCTTTCAAACTCTTCTCCATAGTTGTATTGTTTTTTTGTGTGATTGATTTTCTTGATGCAAAATTACAATAAAAATCGAACCCTGCAAGCGAAATCCGATCAAGAGTTTTTATAGGGCTATCAGCAAGATTTATAAGCCTTTTTTGAGCAATTGCGCAGTGTCTTCAAAGAAGATACGAGCCGCGGGGGCGGAGGTCAGCGCATCGGCCGCTTCGCGCGTTAAAAGGCGGTAGGAGTTGGTGCGATCGACCCAGACGGGAATCGGCTCATAGGTGATAGCGAGCGGCTCGTTGTCCTTTCGCTCCAGCTTTACGCGCACCATAAGACCGCCGTCCGTGTAGCGTTTTCGCTGGTTGGAAAGGAGGTTTCCGAGCGAGTAGATCGTCACTCGTCCCAACGAATCCTGCACCACGGGTTGCACGACGTGCGGATGCGAACCGACAACAAGATCAACCCCTGCCCGATGCAGAAAATCGGCCATGCGTCGCTGCTCGCGGTTGGGTTTGCGTTCATACTCCAGCCCCCAATGCAGAGCCACAATCAGACAATCGGGAGCCAACTTGTGGGCGCGGGCTATATCCGCCTGCATCTGTACCGTGTCGAGCCGATTTACCACCATGTCACGCGGAACGGGCATACCGTTTGTGCCGTAGGTGTAATTCAGCAACACGATCGAAAGGCTGTCAATCTCGAAATGAAGATAGGGATTTGCGAGTCGTTGCTCCTTTGAAAGGAATACGCCCGTATGACGAATCGCGCAACTATCGAGCGCTGCCACCGTTTCACGCGCTCCGCGTGCGCCGTAGTCCATGCAGTGGTTATTGGCCAAAAGCGCCACATCAAACCCCGCATCGCGCATAGCAGCAGCCAACGTAGCCGGGGAGCGGAAGAGCGGATAGCCCGTATAAGCGCCCTTGGCGGCCAGGGTGGTTTCCAGATTGACCACCGCCAAATCGACCTCCTGAATCAGGGGTTTCACCCACTGAAACGAGGGCGAGAAATCATATCCTTGTGCTGTACGAGCAGCCGTCAATTGCGGCGTGTGAACCATCAAATCGCCGGCAAAGAGGAGCGTAGCGCGATGCACGGGAGGCTCCGGCTCGACCGAGCAGGTGACAGGCGTCGATTGCCCGCCACAACCGACCAGCAACCACAACACGCTACATATCCACCCGCCTCGCATAGAACGCTATTTTTTGTTTACGCGCTTCGGATTGGCCGGAAACCAACCCTTCTCCACGCGACGACGCTGGTGAAAAAGCTCTCCGATCGACCAGAATGACGAGGCTCCCCAAACGGCCAGCAGGGTGGACCAGAAAATATTGGTGATGAGCAACGAGGCGACGATCGACACGACGCCCATCAGGGCAAAGCACCACCAGCACCCTACACCAAAATAGTATTCACCCTTAATAACCAACGGATGAAACAAGCCGATAATCAAAAAAGTAGC
>CAYOEE010000268.1:0-1925 GCA_964402935.1 uncultured Alistipes sp.
AGTTCTGCTCCCTCTCGATCGTGATCGGGTATTGATAGGTGCGACCCTCAAACTCGTAACGACCATTCTCGATGCGGTTGGGCGGGAAAAGGAGCGGCAGACCGAAGATCTGCGGACGCGACTTGAAGGTCTCGATCTCCTCTTCGGTCGGCGTGCGAAGAATCTCCACGCCGAGCTTCGTGTTGGCCAAACGCACCAGGTTTGCACCTACCGAGGGAATCAACAGGGCTACATAGTCACCCTTCGAGAACTCGACGGCCTCCAGACCGTACCAATCAATTTTGCGGATCATGGCTTAGAGCAGTTTTTCGATCTTCTCAACCAGCGCGCCCTTCTGGCAGGCACCTACCTGCTTATCCACCAATTGACCACCCTTCAGGAAGAGGATCGTCGGGATGTTTCTCACGCCGTACTTCATCGTGATCTCGTCGTTGTCCTCGACGTCGCATTTGCCGATATTCACCTTGCCGGCATACTCCTCGGCCAGCTCCTCTACCAGGGGAGCAATCGTGCGGCAGGGACCGCACCACTCAGCCCAAAAATCAATTACGAGCGGAAGCTCCGATGCGAGCAGCTCCTCGATGTTCGACTTGTTAATTTCCATTGCCATAGTTGTAATGTTTTTAATGAATTATTATGAAATTGTGAATTTTATCTCCTTCTCCTCGAGGTAGTCCACGATCTCCTGCGCCACATCCACGCGGTAGCGTTTCGAGAAGAGGCGCAGAGCCACTCCCTCGTTGTCATAGACCATCATGCGCAACGTGGTGTTTCCCTTGTGGTGTTTGACGAGCTTCGTAAAATCACAGATAAAGTCATCCGTAATCTGCTCCACGGGCAGTTGCAGATGCAGCTCCTTAATCATCGTTTCGCGCACCTCATGCAGCTGCGTGATGGCCAACACCTTCAATTCGAGGCGTTCCTCCTCGCCCTCCTTCTGGTAGGGGCGGGGTTGCACCTTGCAGCGTACCATGAGGTAGTAGTTCGGATAGATGAACTTGCGGAAGTTCTCATAATCCTTGCCAAAGAAGGCAAACTCGAACGACGAATTGTAATCTTCGAGCGTCAATTTACCAAACGAGCGTCCCGTGCGGGTGGTCAGCTCAGGTTGCGCAGCTACGACCAACCCCGCCACGCAGACCTCCTGTCCCTTAAGACTCTCCAGGTCGCTCAGCTCCGAAAGGCGCGTCTTGCACATGTTGTCGATGATGAGTTTATACTCGTCAAGCGGGTGCGCCGTGAGGTAAAGACCCATCATGTCGCGCTCGTGATTGAGCGTTTCGAGTTGGGTCCAATCGTAGCTCACGGGGACCGTCGGAGGCTGAATATCGACCACATCGCCACCGCCAAAGAGGCTCTGCTGGGCATTATTTCGCTCGGCCTGCACGCGCTGCCCGTAGCGGATGAGCGATTCGAGGAACGTAGCTCCCGACGTATCGCGCTGATCGGGCGCAAAGAACTTCGAACGGTGGAAATCGGTAATCGAGGAGAAGGCTCCGGCATAGGCCAGGCTCTCCAACGCCTTGCGGTTTACGACGCTGTAATTCACACGCTCGAAGAAGTCG
Organism: uncultured Alistipes sp.; assembly: GCA_964402935.1. GTDB lineage: Bacteria > Bacteroidota > Bacteroidia > Bacteroidales > Rikenellaceae > Alistipes. Next base: position 1,566 of record CAYOEE010000268.1, read on the forward strand.
TAAATGTTCTTAAACTGCCCGCCTTTCTCACGCTCGGCAATGATGCTCTCGGCGGCGGCCTCACCCATACCCTTGATGGCGGCCATACCGAAGCGGATATCGCCCTGCTTGTTGGCCGAGAAGGCCTTCATCGACTCGTTTACATCCGATCCGAGTACGTTGATTCCCATGCGTTTGCACTCGCCCATGTAGATCGTCAGCTGGCTGATGTTGGCCAGGTTTCGGCTCAAAACGGCAGCCATATACTCCGACGGATAGTTCGCCTTGAGGTAGGCCGTCTGGAAAGCCACCCACGAGTAGCAGGTTGCGTGCGATTTATTGAAGGCGTAGGAGGCAAACTTCTCCCACTCGCCCCAAATC
>CAYOEE010000269.1:0-1878 GCA_964402935.1 uncultured Alistipes sp.
AAAGAGCGTAAAAGAATGAAGCAAATAAATTTTAAACAGCTTCTTAACCTTTGTGCATATAAACGATAAAGTCAGAGAGCGTGTCCAGAAAAACTTGTTGGACACGCTCTCTGCTTATCTTTTCACCGCGCGGGAATTATCGGACAAAAGACATTGCTTCGCGAGGTTCATCCGCGGGGCGACCGGGGGCAGGTTGGCCGTTGGTGCACTTAAGCAACCAGGCCATGTTGCGAGCCAGCGAGCGCATCGTCTGCATACCCTCTTTGTCGTGTGCAGCCTCGCCCGCTGTGCGGCCATAGACAATGTTCCAATATTGCGAGGTCACGACCGGCATATTCATCATCTGGAACGGCATATTGAGCGCCTCAAACGTCGCCGTAGCGCCTCCTCGACGGCATACGGCGATGGCCGCAGCAGGCTTCCCTGCGACGTTAGCACCGTTCGAATAGAAGGCGCGCTGAATGACCGAAAGCAGTGCTCCGTTGGGCTGCCCGTAATAGACCGGCGAGCCGACAATAAGGCCATCGACTTCGGCAAATCGCTCCGAAATGTGATTGCACACATCGTCCTCGAAGATGCATCGGCCCAGCCCCTTGGCGGCACACTGACCACAGGCGACACAGCCACGAATCGGACCGTTGCCAATCCACATCGTTTCGCTCTCGATACCCTCGCGGGCGAGTTGCTCGGCCACCTCTTTCAAGGCGATTGCGGTGTTGCCCTCCCGATGAGGGCTGCCGTTTACAAGTAAAACTTTCATAGCGTTAAATGCGTTTATTTCAATTTCTTACCATCTGCAAAGGCATTGCCGACCACGGCACCCAGCTCGATGTAATGGTGGTTGATCGGGTCGTAGGTAATGGGGCGGAGCTTCGTGATATCGACCTTGCCGTCGGTCAAGATTCGCTCGTCGGCACTCACATTCACGATGCGCCCCACGAGGTGGTTGCTCTCCTTGTCGTAGGACACCAATTCACACTCCAACGCCATCGGCAGCTCCTTGATAAGCGGCGCATTGACCACCTCCGAACGCTCGGCCGTGAAGCCTGCCTTGGCGAACTTGTCAGGCTCTTTGTTGCCCGACACGATACCCACATAGTCGCACGCAACGAGCTGCTCCACGGTCGCCATACTCACCGTAAAGGCCTTCGTGGCGAGGATATTTTTCGTGGTTTTGTGCCCCTCCGAGAGGCAGATGCCGATCTGCTCGTCGGTGTGCATCCCGCCCCACGCGGCATTCATCGCGTTGGGCACGCCCGCCTCATCATACGCCGCCACAATCAGCACCGGCATCGGATAAAGCCAACTTTTTGATCCAAAATTTTTACGCATAGTGATAGCCATTCATGTATTTAAGATACAAAGATAAGAAAATTAAAATCAAGATGTGAGTTTTAGGAAAATTTCCCTCTTCGTGCATAAAGGCGAATCCCTCAAAAACGAGATTCGCCAACAAAAACACCCAATTAAAGCATCAAATGCGATTAAGAGCTTGTTGCAGATCGGCAAGCAGGTCGTCAATATGCTCGGTGCCGATCGACAAGCGTACCGTGGAAGGGGTGATTCCCTGTGAGGCAAGCTCCTCATGGCTCATTTGCGAGTGTGTGGTCGTATATGGATGGATCACCAGACTCTTGACATCGGCAACATTTGCCAACAAGGAGAAGAGTTCGAGTGAGTCGATAAATTGCCAGGCCTGTTGCTGATCACCCGCTAATTCAATGGTAAAAATCGAGGCGGCACCCTGCCGGAAATAGCTGTTATAAAGCGAATGGCTCGGGTTGTTCGGCAGTGACGGATGATTTACGCGGCGCACCTTCGGGTGTGCGGATAAGAACTCCACTACGCGCAGTGCATTTTGTACATGTCGCTCGACTC
>CAYOEE010000270.1:0-1874 GCA_964402935.1 uncultured Alistipes sp.
GAGGCAAAGCAACCAAAAGGAACTTAACGCCAAAATCACCTTGTTAGACAACTTCTTTAGTGGTTAAAGGTTCTCTTTCTCAATATCCTTGAAGTAACGATAGGTCGAGACCTTCAGCTCGCCACAGGCATCCTCGTCGCAAACCAGGATACCCTTCGGGTGGGTTTGCAGGGCCGTGATGGTCCAAACGTGCGAGTAGGCACCCTCAACACCCATCTGCACGGCACGCGCCTTCTTCGGGCCGGTGGCCAGGATCATCACCTCCTTCGAGGAGCAGATCGTCCCTACGCCCACCGTCAAAGCGGTCTTGGGAACTTTCGTGATGTCGTTGTCGAAGAAGCGCGAATTGACACGAATCGTATCCTCGGTCAGCGTCTTCTCGCGCGTGCGCGAAGCGAGCGACGAGAAAGGCTCGTTGAAAGCGATGTGGCCATCCTCTCCGATACCGCCCATAAAGAGGTCGATACCGCCCGCCTCAACAATCGCAGCTTCGTATCCCTCGCACTCGGCCTTCAGATCGGGAGCATTGCCGTTGAGGATATGGACGTTCTCCGGCACAATGTCGATGTGCGAGAAGAAGTTGTTCCACATAAACGAGTGGTAGCTCTCGGGGTGCTCTTTCGGCAAGCCCACATACTCATCCATGTTGAACGTAATGACGTTCTTGAACGATACCTCGCCTGCCCTGTGACGACGAATCAACTCTCGATAGGTAGCCAACGGCGTCGAGCCGGTCGGCAGTCCCAGCACAAAGGGAGCCTCGCACTTGGCCGCCTTGGCGTGGATCGAACGAATGATGTAATCGGCAGCCCACACGGCCACCTTGTCCGAATTCGGTTGAATGATTAAACGCATAATCCTTAAACTATTAAAAATCCTCAAAAAAAAGTTAAAAACATCTTTAGAACAACTTCAAAAAGACCTCGATGGCCTGATACTCGGCCAGGCCGAGACGGTGGTATATCGCCGCCGTGAGCTGGTTGCGCTCCTCGGCTCGCTGCCAAAATTCGCGCTGATCGACCTCGCCAAACAACAGCACATCCTTCTGCGAGAGGTGGCGATAGATGGCGTGGCGCTTCTTGATCAATTCGTCGGGCGAGAGGGGCACGGCCATATCCACCTGGCTCACCTCCCACTCGGTCCACGAACCGCGATAGAGCCACAGGTGACACGCCTCGCGCCAGGGATCATCGGCCGTTTCGGAGAGTGCCTCCAAGAGTGCCTCGATGCAGGTGCGGTGCGTGCCGTGGGGATCGTTCAAATCGCCCGCAGCATAGATTTGGTGCGGCTGCACCTCACGCAGCAGAGCCACAATCGGCTCGACATCCGCCTCCGAAAGGGGATTTTTCTTCACACCACCCGTCTCATAGAACGGCAGGTTCAGGAAGTGCGAGCGGAGATCCGGATCAAGCCCGAAGGTGCGCACCGCGGCACGCGCCTCGGAGCGACGAATGGCCGCCTTGACGGCCGAGAGTGCCTCCGGCTCGGGGAAACCGGCCTGCTTGCCGGCAATCAGGCTCTTCACCTGCTGAAGGCGATCGCCCAACCCCATCTCGCGCCCCATATCGACCGACTGCAACACCACATCGTCCTGCACGCCGAAGCTGCCCGAGGTCTGGTAGGCCACATGCACCTCATGCCCCTGCTCCACCAGGCGGATAAACGTGCCGCCCATCGCAATCACATCGTCATCGGGATGGGGTGAGAAGATCAGCACCCGCTTCGGATAGGGGGTCGAGGGGACGGGGCGCGTCGAGTCATCGGCATTGGGCTTTCCGCCCGGCCACCCCGTGATGGTATGTTGCAGGTCGTTGAAGACCTGGATATTGATCTGATCGTAACGCTGCTGTTCGAGCAATTCACCCAGCGAGTGG
>CAYOEE010000271.1:0-1838 GCA_964402935.1 uncultured Alistipes sp.
GACCGAAGATCGGCTTGTTCTCGGCATCCACCACCGCCAACTCTACATAGGTTGTTGATAGGCGACCAACTCTCCACTGCTCACCCAAGGCAACTTGGATGTGGCTTTCGAGCAGTTCGAGCGTTGCTCTTTCTGCGCTGTCGAACTCTATGGCAAGCATGTCGCGTTTCTCTTGGCACTCGCGCTTGAATGCTTGTCCCTCCTCGGTTGCGTAGATGGCATCGGCAGCAGCCTGCTGTACCATTCTAACCTTAGTGTTTTCGAGTTCTCGTTTGAGTCCTTCGAGACGGTACTCCAGCTCATACACTTTGTTGCCCGTTACCTCGCGGTAGAAGTCGTTTGTGTTGCGGAATGCGTCAAGGTTGATGGTGTCCTCACCTTTGAGGGTATTAATCTCGTTTTTGACCAATAAGCCGTTTTTTTTGATTTTAGAGGTGCAGATTTTGTCATGAACGAAGTTCGGGCTGGATGGGTAGTACTGACGTACGTCCCATTCAGCCCGAGCAAGGAAGGGCAAAATATGCCCTATAAAATCGAAAAACTACTTGCGGAAGATGCCCGTATAGGTCGAAGGCGACAAAGCTCGCAACTCCTCCTTTACCTCCTCGCTCACGTTCAGCGTCTCGATAAAGGCCTTGATCGAGTGCTCGGTGATCTGCTCGTTGGTGCGCGTGAGCGCCTTCAGAGCCTCGTAGGGTTTCGGGTAGCCCTCGCGGCGGAGGATCGTCTGAATACCCTCGGCCACCACAGCCCAGTTCTCCTCCAGATCGCGGTTCAGGGCCGCCTCGTTCAGGAGCACCTTATTCAGACCCTTCATCAGCGACTTGAGGGCGATGAGCGTGTGTGCCATCGGGACACCCACGTTGCGCAGGACGGTCGAGTCCGTCAGGTCGCGCTGCAGGCGCGAAACGGGGAGCTTGCGCGAGAGGAACTCATAGACGGCAATGGCCATTCCGAGGTTACCCTCGGCATTCTCGAAGTCGATCGGATTGACCTTGTGGGGCATGGCACTCGAGCCTACCTCGCCGGCCTTGATCTGCTGCTTGAAGTACTCGGACGAGATGTACATCCACATATCGCGAGCCAGGTCGATCAGGATGGTCGAGATGCGCTTCAGGGCATCGAACATCGCCGCCAGGTTGTCGTAGTGCTCGATCTGCGTGGTGTATTGCGAGCGGCTCAGACCGAGCTTCTCGCCCACGAAGGCGTTGGCAAACGAGACCCAATCCATCGTGGGATAGGCCGCATGGTGGGCGTTCATGTTACCCGTGGCACCGCCGAACTTGGCTGGTACGGGCACCTCCTTGAGCTGGGCGATCTGCTTCTCCAGACGCTCGACATAGACCATGAACTCCTTGCCCAGCACCGTGGGCGAAGCGGGCTGTCCGTGCGTGCGGGCCAGCATTGGGACACCCATCCAGGCCTCGGCCATCGAGCGGATCTTGGCAACGATCTCCTCGAAAGCGGGGTAGAGCACCTCCTCCAGCGCCTCCTTCATCGAGAGGGGCACGGCCGTGTTGTTGATATCCTGCGACGTCAGTCCGAAGTGCACAAACTCCTTGTAGGCCTCCAGACCGATCTGGTCCATCTTCTCCTTGAGGATGTACTCGATCGCCTTTACGTCGTGGTTCGTCACCGACTCGATCTCCTTCACGCGCTCGGCCGAGGCGGGCGAGAAATCGAGATAGAGCGAGCGAAGCGCCTCGTAGGCCTTTTTGTCCACGCCGGCAAGCTGCGGCAGGGGAAGTTCGCACAAGGCGATGAAATATTCAACCTCGACACGGATGCGGTAGCGGATCAGTGCCTGCTCGGAAAAATAGTCGGCCAAACGCTCCGTC
>CAYOEE010000272.1:0-1838 GCA_964402935.1 uncultured Alistipes sp.
GCACACCTAAAGTTATTCGGCGAAATACTTATAAAAATAAGGTATTGTCTCCACGCCCTGGTAGAATTGGTTGAGACCGTAGCTCTCGTTGGGCGAGTGGATGGCGTCCTCCGACAGGCCGAAGCCGATGAGGAGTGACTTGATACCCAGAATCGCCTCAAAACCGCTGATGATCGGAATCGAACCGCCCGAATAGAAGGGGAGGGGCTTTTTGCCGAAGGTCTTCTGGATGGCCTTGTCGGCCGCCTTGTAGGCGGGCATATCCGTAGGAGCCACATAGGGCTGACCGCCGTGCAGGGATTTAACAACCACCTTCACGCTCTTCGGAACAATCGCCTTGAAGTGCTTTTCGAAGAGCTTGGCGATCTCCTTATGATCCTGATCAGGCACCAGGCGCATCGAGATTTTGGCCGAGGCCTTCGAGGGGATGACGGTCTTTGTACCCTCACCTGTATAGCCGCCCCAAATGCCGTTTACGTCGAGCGAGGGTCGAACACCCGTGCGTTCGATGGTCGTGTAACCGGCTTCGCCCTCCACGTCGCCAATCTCGAGCGACTTCTTGTACTTACGCAGACAGAAGGGGGCTTTGTTGAAGGCCTTGCGCTCGGCAGGGGTCAGCTCGCGCACCTTGTCGTAGAATCCCGGAATCGTGATGCGACCGTTCTCGTCCACCAGCTGATTCACCAAACGAGCCAGCACATTGGCCGGATTGGCCACCGCACCACCAAAGAGTCCCGAGTGCAGATCCTTGTTCGGGCCTGTTACCTCGACCTCCATATAGGCCAGACCGCGCAGACCGCAGGTAATCGAGGGTTGCTCCATCGAGATCATCGAGGTGTCCGATACCAATATAATATCGGCTTTCAGGAGTTTCTTGTTTTTGGCGCAGAAGCCGTAGAGGCTCGGCGAACCAATCTCCTCCTCGCCCTCGAGCATGAATTTTACGTTGCAAGGCAGCGAATCCGTTGCACACAGCGCCTCGAAGGCCTTGGCGTGCATAAAGAGCTGGCCTTTATCGTCATCCGCACCACGCCCCCAGATGCGGCCATCCTTAACGACCGGCTCGAAAGGCTCGGTGCGCCACTCCTCCTTCGGATCGACGGGCATCACATCGTAGTGGCCATAGACCAAAACCGTCTTGGCCTTCGGGTCGATAATCTTCTCGGCATAGACCACGGGGTTACCCTCTGTCGGCATCACCTCGGCACGATCGGCACCCGCCTTGACGAGCGACGCGGCCAGCCACTCGGCACAACGGATCATGTCGGGTTTGTGGGCAGCGATGGCGCTGATCGAGGGAATGCGCAACAGCTCAAACAACTCGTCGAGGAAGCGCTCTTTATTGGCTTCGATATAGGCTTGTACTTTTTCCATAAATATGAAATTTAGAGGTTGCAAATGGCTTTGATTTCGGCAATGAATCTCTCGGCCAAAAGATCAGCTTCGGCCTGTGATTTTGCCTCGGTATAGACGCGGATAATCGGCTCGGTATTCGATTTGCGAAGGTGCACCCAATTCTCCTTGAAGTCGATTTTAACACCGTCGATATCAGTTACATTCTCAGTGGCGTAACGACCTTTCATCTCAACCAATACTTTATCTACGTCAATGGCCGGCGTCAGCTCGATTTTGTTCTTCGAGGCGAAGTAGGCGGGGAGCTCCGCGCGAAGCTCCGTCATCGACTTTTCGAGCCCTGCGAAATAGGTCAAAAAGAGTGCTACGCCCACCAGTGCATCGCGTCCGTAATGAAGTTCCGGATAGATCACTCCGCCGTTGCCCTCGCCACCGATCACAGCACCGACCTCTTTCATCTTCGTTGTGACGTTTACTTCGCCCAC
>CAYOEE010000273.1:0-1800 GCA_964402935.1 uncultured Alistipes sp.
GAAGCTCGACGAGCAGTATGCCGAGGCCGGTGGTTTTGTGGTGGTCTTGTTGGCGGCCATGTTGCTCCTCGGTGTGGCAGGACGTGTGGTGCGTAAATTGTTCCATTTCGCAGGCTTCGGCCTGGTGGATGTTTTGCTCGGCATTGTCGTGGCGGCTGCGAAGTATCTCCTGTTGCTGAGCCTGGCGTTTGCTGCTTTCGAGAAGATCAACATCAACCATTCGCTCCTCTCGGAGCAAAAGATCGAGTCCTCGAAGGGGTATGCTCCCGTGCGAAACCTCTCGCGGCAGATTCTCCCCTTTGTGGATTGGCTGGGTGACGAGGTGGAAAAATTTCATAAAGAGTAACCGATGGCAGAGAACTACTTTACGGGTATCGTGGTGCGTGCCACGGGCAGCTGGTACGAGGTGTTGAGCGGGGGCGAGCGCTTGCAGTGTCGCATCCGCGGAAAATTGCGCCTCAAGGGGGTGCGATCGACCAACCCCGTGGTGGTGGGCGACGAGGTGCGTTGCCTGACCGATGAGCAGGGCAGTCATGTGATCATCGACATTACGCCCCGCCGTAACTATGTGATTCGTCGAGCTTCGAATCTTTCGCGCGAGTCGCACATCATCGCGGCCAACATCGACCAGGCATTATTGCTCGTGACGTTGCGCTATCCCGAGACACCGTTCGAGTTTGTCGATCGCTTTCTTGTCACCTGCGAGGCGTACAAGATTCCGGTGGTGATCCTCCTCGCAAAGAGCGATTTGCAGGAGGCCGAGGAGGTGGACTTTTTCCGTTCGATCTACGAAAATATCGGCTACCGCGTGCTGGAGGTCTCCTCGACCACGGGTGAGGGGGTCGAGGCGGTGCACGACCTGCTTGTGGGGCGTACCACGCTCCTCTCGGGCAACTCGGGTGTCGGAAAATCGACCCTCGTGCAGCGCATTGATCCGACGCTCGACATTCGCACGGCCGAGCTTTCGGACAACCACCAAAAGGGTCGCCACACAACCACCTTCTCGACCATGTATCCTCTGGCCGAGGGGGGCGCGCTGATCGATACGCCGGGCATCAAGGGCTTCGGCCTGATCGACATCAAGGAGGAGGAGCTGTGGCACTACTTCCCCGAAATGATGCACTTCGGCCGTGCGTGCCGTTTTTACAACTGCACCCATACGCACGAACCCGGGTGTGCCGTAATCGAGGCGTTGGAGCGGGGCGAAATTTCGGACTTGCGCTACGAAAGTTACCTCAAAATCATGGACGACGATGACAAATATCGCAAATAATATTCCCGCGCTTCCGACCGAGGAGCGTTCGCTCGATTGGTATCGTGAGCGCATCGACTACCTCACGACCTTCATGACCGAGGAGCGTGTGGCGCTCTTTCGTCGCACCCTTCAGATGCGCACCTCCTACCTGACGATCCTGACCGAGAACACCTTCCATCCCCACAATGCGGCGGCTCTGTTGCGCCATTGCGAGGCTTTTGGTGTGCAGCGGATGCATACGATCGAGACCCGTTGTCAGTTCGACCCTTCGCAGAATATTTCGCGCGGCTCGGATCGCTGGCTGAACCTCGTGCGTCACACCTCGACCTCGGAGGCTCTGTCGGCACTCAAGGCCGAGGGGTATCGCCTGGTGGCTACGACGCCTCACCGCGAGAGCTGTACGCCCGAAACGTTCGATGTCGGAAAGGGTAAATTTGCCCTTATCTTCGGCACGGAGCATGCCGGCATTTCGGAGGAGGCAATGGCGGCGGCCGACGAGTACCTGCGCATCCCGATGTGCGGCATGGTCGAGAGCCTGAATGTCT
>CAYOEE010000274.1:0-1798 GCA_964402935.1 uncultured Alistipes sp.
AGTATGTTTGGGCTACCTCGTGGGGCGTTTCGACCCGCCTGATGGGTGCCCTGATCATGGCCCACTCGGACAACAACGGTCTGGTGCTGCCTCCGAAATTGGCTCCGATTCAGGTGGTGATGGTGCCGATCTACAAGTCGGAGGAGCAGCTCAAGGCGATTTGCGAGCGCTTCGACGAGATCGCTGCCGAGCTCAAGAAGCGCGGTATCAGCGTCAAGATCGACGACCGCGACAACGTGCGCCCGGGCTTCAAGTTTGCCGAGTACGAGCTGAAGGGTGTTCCCGTGCGCCTGGCGATGGGTGGCCGCGATATGGAGAACGGCACGATCGAGCTGGTGCGCCGCGATACGCTCGAGAAGCAGACCATTTCGCAGGAGGGTTTGGTGGATCTCGTCGAGCAGCTGATGACCGACATCCAGCAGAACATCTTCCGGAAGGCACTCGACTACCGCAACTCGATGATCACGAAGGTCGATTCGTGGGAGGAGTTCCAGCAGGTGCTCAACGAGAAGGGTGGCTTTATTTCGGCCCACTGGGACGGCACGGTCGAGACCGAGGTGGCCATCAAGGAGGCTACGAAGGCTACGATCCGTTGTATTCCGATCGACGCCGAAGAGGAGGAGGGCGTTTGCGTCTTCTCGGGCAAGCCTTCGCACCGTCGCGTCTTGTTTGCGCGCAGCTACTAAACCGACAAGAACCTTACCCAACTATGATGCGTAAATTATTTGCCCTTGTGCTGGCCGTGGCGGTGGTGATGCCCCTCTCGGTCGAGGCCAAGAAGAAGCAGGAGGAGCCGAATCAGCTCACGATCCGGAATCAGTGGTATGGCAAGCGTGTAGCCTACCTGGGCGACTCGATCACCGACGAGCGTCAGACCAAGACGCAGAAGGTCTATTGGCAGTACCTCGAGGAGTTGCTGGGCATCGTGCCGACGGTCTATGGCATCAGCGGTAACCAGTGGCACCACATCATCCCGCAGGCCGAGCGCCTGATCGAGAAGCAGGGCCAGGAGGTCGATGCCATCCTGATCTTCATCGGTACGAACGACTACAACGCCGGTGTGCCGATCGGTGAGTGGTACACCGAAGCCCCCGTGCATTTGCAGGTGCATCGTGACGGCACGAAAGAGTACCGTTGGCAGCGCACTCCCGTGATGGATAATGCGACCGTTTGCGGCCGCATCAACAAGGCGATGGAGTTCCTGAAAAAGAACTATCCGACGAAGCAGATCATCGTCCTCACGCCCATCCACCGCGCCATCTTCCGCAACTCGCAGGGCAAAGAGCAACCCCACGATCTCTACTCGAACAAGGTGGGGCTTTACCTCTCGGACTACCTGAAGGTCTATCAAGAGATTGCCAACGTGTGGGCTGTGCCGGTGATCGACCTGAACTCGATCTGCGGCCTCTATCCCGTGTTGGATGAGCACGCTCCCTACTTCCGTAGTGCCGAGAACGACCGCCTGCACCCCAATAGCGAGGGGCAGTATCGCATGGCCAAGGCGTTGATGTATCAGCTTTTGGCACATCCGGCCGACTTTGAGTAGTGGCGCTAACGCGCGTATAACGCGGTGATTTCTGCGTTACGCTCGCCTTCGAAATCCTCACATACGCTTCAGTATGCTGCGGTTTCTCAGGCTTCGCAAGCCTAAAAATCCCGCGCGTTCTACGCGCTTGGGTGTGGTGGAGAAAAATAATAGCAGACGGACATCCTCACGGGTGTCCGTTTTTTTTGTCAAAAACGCAAAATTGCAGTCAAAAACCGAAAATTTCACCGCCTCTTTTGGGCGATTCACCCG
>CAYOEE010000275.1:0-1791 GCA_964402935.1 uncultured Alistipes sp.
TTCAACGAGGAGCTGAAGAAACACCCCGTCTATAAGAATGCTCGTCCGACCCTCTCGGTGCTCACGATCACCTCGAACGTCATGTACGGCAAGAAGACGGGCGCCACGCCCGATGGTCGTGAGAAGGGTGTAGCCTTCGCCCCGGGTGCCAACCCGATGCACGGACGCGACAAGTGCGGTGCTGTGGCCTCGCTCTCGTCGGTGGCCAAGCTCCGTTACCGCGACTCGCAGGACGGTATCAGCAACACCTTCTCGATCGTGCCCAAGTCGCTCGGCGTGGATGAGGCAACGCGCACCGAGAACCTCGTGACGCTCATCGACGGCTACTTCACGAAGGGGGCCCACCACCTTAATGTCAATGTCCTAAACCGCGAGATGCTCGTCGATGCCATGGAGCACCCCGAGAAGTACCCGCAGCTCACGATTCGCGTTTCGGGCTACGCCGTGAACTTCACGAAGCTCAGCCGCGAGCACCAGCTGGAGGTCATTTCGCGCAGCTTCCATGAGCGAATGTAAAACCCTTGTCGAACGATGATTCGCCTTCACTCCTACGAATCGCTCGGCACCTACGACGGCCCCGGTTTGCGCCTTGTGGTCTTTCTGCAAGGCTGCAACTTCCGTTGTGCCTACTGCGCCAATCCCGACACGATCGACCCGCAGGGGGAGTGCCGCCTGGTCACGGAGGAGGAGATTCTCCAAATGGCCGTGAGCGAAAAGCCCTTCTTTGGCAAGCGGGGCGGGGTGACCTTCAGCGGAGGAGAGCCTACGATGCAGGCGCGGGAGTTGATCCCGCTCTGCCGTCGGCTGAAGGAGCAGGGTATTCACATTTGCCTCGATACGAACGGCTCGATCCGCACGCCGGAGGTGGAGGAGTTGTGGAATTGGGTAGATCTTGTATTGCTTGATATAAAACAGTTCAACAATATACGCCACAAAGAATTAACAAACCACAACAACACGCAAACCCTCCGCACAGCTACCTGGTTTGAGGAGCACGAAAAGACCTTTTGGTTACGCTATGTGCTGGTACCCGGAATCAGCGATCAGGAGGAGGATATCCGCGCCTTGGGCGAAGCGTTGGGCAGCTATCGGATGATTCAGCGGGTCGAGATTCTGCCTTACCACACGCTCGGCGTACACAAATGGGAGGCCATGGGGTGGCGCTACCCTCTCGCCGAGGCACGCGAGAATACCCCCGAAGAACTCGAGCGCGCCAAGCGATTGTTCGAGGAGTATTTCGAGGAGGTTTTTGTTAATTAGCGTTGAAAGGGCGTGTCCAACAAGTTTTATGGACACGCTCTCTTTGATAGAAGTTGTATAACAAGAGGGATTTTTAGGCCTGCGAAGCCCGAAAAAGCGGAGTTTACTTGACGTAAATGAGCATTTTGAGGGCAAGCGTAACGCCAAAATCACCTTGTTAGACAACTTCTTTTTTGCTTTACACCAAATAATTTTGAATTCTAAATTCTAAATTCTGAATTATATTCGTATCTTTGTTTGATTTTATCAAACACACTCGTCCCATGAAACGATTTCTGACTACGGTGCTGATTCTCTTTTCGGCCGCAAGTTATGCCCAGCAGGCCCCCTCGATTCGCCTGTTAGGCGACTGCATCAACCATTGGTATTTGGAGCATGAGCACGGCTCCTGCGAGCGTTACAAGCCGAGCGACTACCGCGCGATTGCCGAGAATCTGCTGGCCTATCAGAACCAGGACGGTGGTTGGCCGAAGAACATCGACTGGCTCGGAATCATGGATGCCGACTCGGTGATCCAATCACTCACGCCCC
>CAYOEE010000276.1:0-1781 GCA_964402935.1 uncultured Alistipes sp.
TACGTTGCCCGAGGAGGGTTATATGGATGCCCTTCCGAAGATCAAAGATTATGTTGAAAAGTCGGCACCTGCCCGCAAAGATCTGCAATATTTGCAGGAGTCGATGATGCGTGCTATCGAGCTTTTGTCGCTCGGTAGCGTATTGAGCGATACGGAGGGTGTCAAGAAAGAGGTAGATGTTGCCAAGTTGATGGCTTATGCCAACCGCATCTACAAGGATTATAACGAGCCGACGGATCGTCGTGTAGCGAAGAAGATGCTGAAGATGGCACGCGAGAACATGACGACGCTCCCCACGTTCTTTACCGAGATTATTGACAATGATTTCGGGGGCGACATAGATAAATATGTTGATTATCTGTATGATAATACGGCCGTGGTTTCGCCCGAGAAGTTGGAGGCTTTCCTTAAGGAGTACAGCGTGGAGAAGGCGGAGCAGGATCCCGTTGTGCCCTTCTTCAAGTCGGTTGTTGAGTTGGCCGGTGAGCTGCGCAAGGAGGCTTCGGCACATACGTTGCTCTATGCAGAGGGTCATCGTAAGTACATCGACGGCCTGATGAAGCAGCACCCCGAAAAGGCGTGGGCTTCGGATGCCAACTTCACGATTCGTTGCACCTATGGTAATGTACTGCCCTATACTCCCGCAGACGGTATTCGTTACAACTACTACACCACGTTGAAGGGTGTGATGGAGAAGGAAGATCCGAAGAACCCGATCGAGTTCACGGTACCCGACAAGCTCAAGGAGCTTTACCACGCTGCCGATTATGGTCGCTATGCCAATAAAAAAGGCGAGCTGGTAACCTGCTTCCTTGCCAACCTCGATATTACGGGTGGTAACTCGGGTTCGCCGGTGCTCAATAAGCGTGGTGAGCTGATCGGTTTGGCCTTTGACGGCAACTGGGAGGCCATGTCGGGTGACGTTGCTTTTGAGCCGGAGTTGCAGCGCATGATTGCCGTGGATGTACGCTATGTACTCTTCATTATCGACAAGTTTGCCGGTCAGCAGTGGCTCATCGACGAGATGGAAATTGTCGAATAATTTTTAATTCATAGAATTAAACACTACTTTTGCACCACTTAAATAAATACCATCATGGCAAAAGCATTCAAAAGATACCTTGTTACCTCGGCACTGCCCTATGCCAACGGTCCGGTTCATATCGGTCACCTGGCGGGTGTCTATGTGCCGTCGGACATCTATACGCGCTACCTGCGCCTCAAGGGTGCGGATGTAATCTCGATTTGCGGCTCGGATGAGCACGGTGTGCCCATCACGATCAAAGCCCGCAAGGAGGGTGTTACGCCGCAGGATATTGTCGATCGTTACCACAACCTGATCAAGCGTTCGTTTGAGGGGTTGGGTATCTCGTTCGATATCTATTCGCGTACCTCTTCGCCCACGCACAACAAGACCGCTTCGGACTTCTTCCGCAAGCTCTACGACGAGGGTAAGTTTATCGAGCAAAGCTCCGAGCAGTACTACGACGAGGAGGCTAAAACCTTCCTGGCCGACCGCTATATCGTAGGAACGTGCCCCAAGTGCGGTAACGAGCGTGCCTATGGCGATCAGTGCGAGAAGTGTGGTTCTACCCTCTCGCCCGACGAGTTGATCGATCCGCACAGCGCCGTTTCGGGCTCGAAACCCGTGAAGAAGGAGACCAAGCACTGGTATTTGCCGCTCAACGAGTACGAGCAGATGCTGCGCGAGTGGATTTTGGAGGGTCACAAGGAGTGGAAATCGAATGTCTATGGCCAGTGCAAGAGCTGGTTGGACGGCG
>CAYOEE010000277.1:0-1767 GCA_964402935.1 uncultured Alistipes sp.
GGACAACCTGTTTTTCTTTGGTAAGCCGTAGCGGGTTTGACTATTTCGTCGAAA
Organism: uncultured Alistipes sp.; assembly: GCA_964402935.1. GTDB lineage: Bacteria > Bacteroidota > Bacteroidia > Bacteroidales > Rikenellaceae > Alistipes. The sequence continues at coordinate 55 of CAYOEE010000277.1, forward strand.
CCTTGCGAGCCTCCTTGATGCGGGCCTTCTTACCGGTGAGCTTGCGCAGGTAGAAGATACGAGCGCGACGAACAACACCGACCTTGTTAACCTCGATCTTGTCGATGTGCGGCGAGTAAACGGGGAAGATACGCTCTACACCCACGCCGTTCGAAACCTTGCGGATGGTGAACATCTTCGTCTTGCCCGAGCCCTTGATCTGGATTACCACACCACGGAAGCTCTGAAGACGCTCCTTGTTACCCTCGATGATTTTGTAGGTTACGGTGATCGTGTCACCGGCCTTGAACGAAGGCACGTCAGCATCCGTCTTCGCCCACATCTGCTCGTTTACGAGCTTGATGATTGCATCTTTGTTCATTGTTGCAACAGTTTTTAATGATTTCGCATCCAACATTCCCGCTGCGAGAGGCCTACCATACGGCTATCTTTGTGCCATAATCCTACGACCGAAGTCACTTTTCCGGCCCACTCGCCCAATGAAAGAGGTTGATCTACGCCCTTTTGGGAGGGCAAAAGTACAATTCAAAATTCAAAATTCAAAATTCAGGGAGAAGAAATGTGTAAAAAAGGGCTGAAAATCAGTCGCGGATGCTCTTTTGTGCTATTTTCAGGACGAAATATGAGATTTTTCGCTATCTTTGTTTCGGCCGAACGAAAGGAACTCATTTTCAACCTCCCAGCTTCGAAATTGGGCGGTTGCCGACCTGGCCGACGAACTCTGCTTTGCCCCCTTTGAGCCGTCGAGCCAGCTCTCCACCCTGCACTTTACGCGCCTAAAGAGCGCCATCCCCTGCCATATTTTGGGAGCATAATTCGGCGTGACGGTTATTTTGCGTGCGAAAAAAATAATTTTCGCTATCTTTGCGATCAAATAGACGATACGATGAACAAAGAACGATTGATACTCGTCACGAACGACGACGGCTACAACGCCAAGGGTCTCCGCGCCGCCATCGAGGTGGCTCGCCCCTTCGGTCGGGTGATCGCCATTGCTCCCGAAGTGACCCAAAGCGGCATGAGCCAGGCGATCACGATGTACAAACCCCTCTATCTGAAGAAGCAGCACGAGGAGCCCGGGGTGGAAATCTACTCCTTTTCGGGTACGCCGGTCGATTGTGTGAAGATGGCCTTCGACTACCTCCTGGCGGATCGCAAGGTCGATTTGGTGCTCTCGGGCATCAACCACGGCTCGAATGCGGCGGTCAATGTGCTCTACTCGGGCACGATGGGTGCTGCCATTGAGGGTAGCTTCTACGGATGTCCCTCGATCGGTCTTTCGCTCACGGATCACGACCTCGATGCCGATTTCGAGGCGGCCGTGAAGTATTGCACGGAGGTTGTGCGGGGCGTTTTGGAGTCGGAGCCGGAGTTGCCGTTGTGCCTCAATGTCAATGTCCCCGTGGCGCGTCCCGAGGAGATCAAGGGCATCCGCGTATGCCGCCAGACGAAAGGGTATTGGCGCGAGGAGTTCTATCGTCGTGAAGATCCCCACCACCGCGCCTACTTCTGGCTCACGGGCGAGTTTGTCAATCAGGAACCGATGGCCGAGGATACCGACGAATGGGCGTTGGCGCACGGCTATGTAGCGGTTGTGCCGGTGCAGGTCGATCTGACCGACTACGGCCGTATGCAGTACCTGAAACGGATTATTCTATAAGAAGCGGTCAGCGGTCAGCGTTTTTTTGGCTGGGGCCACTGGGGCAACTAAGG
>CAYOEE010000278.1:0-1746 GCA_964402935.1 uncultured Alistipes sp.
GTTTAATGAAATTAAGGAGATTAAAGAAAAGCTCCTTAATCTCCTTAAAATCTTTAAAATCTTTGCCCCTCTATTTCTAAATTTTGAATTCTAAATTTTGCATTTTCCTAAAGTCTTCCCTCGTCGGCCTTTTCGAGCGTGCGCTGGCGGAAGGCCTTGCCGCTCTTGAAGTTCCACGAGAGGCCGAAACGGAATTGGCGGTCGGACCAGAATTGTCGGAGGGTATAGGTGCGGTCAAACTGCTCGTTGCGGGCGCTGATATTCTGCTGCGTGTTGAAGATGTTGCGCACGGCAAAGGTCAGCGTAAAGCGGTCGCCAAAGCGCTTCTTGATCGAGCCATCGACCTGATGTGCCGCTCCGATCTCGGCATTACCCATGCGGATTCGGTTGTGGTAGTTCCACGAAAGGTCGATGTAGAACTTGTGGGGCAGGGTGAAGGTGGTCGAAGCGTAGGTCATAAACATGTGGTAGAGCTTGACCGGCGACTCGACCGTGGCGCGCTGTTCCCACGCGACATAGGTTAGGTTGGCGTTGGCCTCCCACCACTTCGTGAGCTGGAGCGGCGCGTTCAGATTGACATAAAACTGCTTCGTGTCCTTGTAATTGACGTGGTTGATGTAGATGATGTTCGGATCGTTCGGGTCGGTGAGGAAATTCTGCTGAATCTCATCCGTTTGGAGCTTCATACCCACCGAGAGGGCATATTTGTACCACGCGACATACGTCAGGTCCACGCTGTGCGAGAACGAAGGGTCGAGCAGCGGATTTCCCGTCTGGTAGGAGTAGTCCGAGATCTGCTGTCGCTGGGGGTTGAGTTGCCAGAACGAGGGACGCGAAATCTTGCGGGCATACTGCGCCACAAGCATGTGCTTGCTCTCCTTGTCGAGCTTGTACGAGAGGTTGAGGTTCGGGAAGAGCGAGAAGTAATCCTTGCCCAGCTTCGTGCCGTCGCTCTCGGTGCGGGTGTATTCGCCACGCAGACCCGCCACGAAGCCCCAACGATCGAAATTTCCGCGCACAATGCCGTAGAGGGCGGCAATCTGCTCGTCGTAGTCGATCGAGAAACTCTCGCGCTCGTTTTTGTGCCATGCGGCCTCCTTCTCGTACTCGAAGAGGGCATCCGACTGCATACGATAATAGGTGTATTTTCCGCCCGCCTGCAAGATGATTTTGGGCGAGAGGTGCTGCTCCCACGCCAGCGAGGCGGTTGCCATGCGGTACTTCGAGTCGGTGCGGTCGCGGTAGAGCGAGTCGATCGAATTAACCACGCTGTGGTTGTCGTTGCTGTTGCCGTTCTCGCGCACTTGATAGTCGGCCAGGAACTTCAAAGTCGAACCGAGCGTGTCGATTTTCCATACATAGTTGAATGTACCTTTTACGTCGCGCTGTCGGTCATCGCCCAAGAAAAGGCTGACGGTCTCTTCGTTCCATGCCTCGCTACGCAAAAGCGACTGCGAATTGTTGGTGTCGTTCTCCTTGGTCTCCGTGTAGCGACCACCCAGGCCGATCGAGTGATTTTTCGTCAGTTCATAGACCGCATCGAGGCGTCCGCCGTAGTCTTGATGGGAGTCTTCGAGGGTCGAATTGGAGCTGAGTTCGGCGTGATTGGTCAGGTAGCGGGTCTGCTCAAACGCATGGGCTTCGGCCTGCTGATCGCTAAACCAGGCAGCTGCGTTGAGGTCCAATTTCCCGCTGTGCAGGGCGATGTTGGCCGAGGGGTTGAGGTTCGATCCGAAGCGGTTTACG
>CAYOEE010000279.1:0-1739 GCA_964402935.1 uncultured Alistipes sp.
CACGACCTTCGGATTATGAGTCCGCTGCTCTGACCAACTGAGCTATGGGCCCTGCTACGAATGTTTAGCGATGCAAAGATAATGAAAATTCAAAATATAGAATTCAAAATGCGAAATTATTTTGGCTTCACGGTTTTGAACGGTGATTCTCTGCATAAAGAACGATCCTAAGAAGGAGCGAAAGCTCCAAAAAAAGAGCGACAACCTTTGGGTTGCCGCCTTGGTAGCGAGAGAGAGACTTGAACTCTCGACCTTCGGATTATGAATCCGACGCTCTAACCAGCTGAGCTATCTCGCCATTGCCTTAAAAGCGAGTGCAAAGATAAGTCAAAAATCTTTTTGTGCAAAATCTTTTGTCGAAAAAAATGCATTTTCTCTTTTCGTTCGGTGCTTTGGTATTGATTTTGAATCGGGTAGCGTGTCGCTTTTTTTTCTTGCTATGGATGCTTCGCTTCGTGATTGGCTCGTGCGCACGGTGCATTGGTTGCGTGTCGTGGCCGGTGTGGTGTTGCTTGTGGCCTTCTCGTGGGAGATCTTGGAGGGCCATGGCGGACGCCTGTCGCCCCTATATTTGGATACGCAGTTAGTCGTCTGCCTTTTATTCCTGCTCGACTACCTGCTGAACCTCCTCTTCTCGGCACATCCGTGGAGTTACGCGCGTCATAATTGGCTCTACCTGCTTTGTGCCATTCCGTGGCTCAACCTAATTGAGTGGAGTGGGGTGATCCTGCCACGCGGTTGGTCGATGGCTGTGGGTTTGTTACCCATCGCTGTGATCGTGATGGCGGTCTATATTCTGTTGGAGTGGATCGATCATCGGCAGATTCATCGGCTGTTCTACACCTATTTGGCTGCTACGTTGCTCTTTACCTACCTGGCTGCGCTGATTTTCTACGACTTCGAGGGGGCGGCATCGGGTCTGCCCGATAATTTTGGCGATGCCCTTTGGTGGGCGGGCATGAACCTCTCCACGGCCGGATCACCCACACTCCCCACGACGGCCGTCGGTAAGATACTTTCGGTGTTGCTGCCCATGGCGGGGATGCTGTTCCTGCCAATCTTTACGACCTATATCATGGAACAGTACAAGAGGAAAGAGCAGAGAGGAGAGAAATTTAGAATTTAGAATTCAAAATTAGTTTTCTTTTACGTCTTTTGTACCCTTGACGCCTTTTGCGCCCTTTGTCTAATTTTGAATTTTCAAAGAAAAATCCCAACCGTTGGCGGTCGGGATTTTTCTTTAAGTGGGAAGTTTTTATTTCTTCTCCTTCAGCAGGTCGCGGATCTCGGTGAGGAGCTCCTGGTCGAGCGTCGGCTTCGGCGGTTCGGGAGCGGGGGCGGGAGCAGCTGCCTCCTCCTTTTTCTTCATCGTCATGAGCTTGTTCATGCCCTTGACCATCAGGAATACGCAGAAAGCGAGGATCGTGAAATCGACGCACTGCTGAATGAAAGCACCGTAGTTCCACGTTACGGCCGGCACGGCAGCCGTCGTGTCGGTAGCCTCCACGGCCTGCTTGATCACTACGTTGAGCTTCGTGAAATCCGTGTTGCCCAGCAGAGCACCAATCGGCGGCATCAGAACGTCGTTCACGAGCGACGTGACGATCTTACCAAAAGCACCACCGATGATCACACCGACAGCCATGTCCATTACGTTGCCCTTCATGGCAAACTCCTTAAATTCTTTCAAAAAAGCCATAGTTACTTCTTATTTAATAGTTGTAATTAGTCGTTATTCC
>CAYOEE010000280.1:0-1713 GCA_964402935.1 uncultured Alistipes sp.
CAGATCATCACCCGATGCGACGAGGCGCAATATTCGCCCATGGCCACGGCGCAGATGCAGGAGGTCTATGAGGAGGGTGTGGCGCTTCTCTCGCTGGTCGAGCAGCGCGTTAAGCGATAGGAGATGAAATTTAGAATTCAAAATTTAGAATTCAGCATGCGCAATTTGGAATGTAAGATTCAGATGAAACGATTTTTCATCACGATATGCCTGCTGGTAGTCGCGGGAGTGGCGTCGGCGCAGGAGGATACGACGGCACAAGTTGTTGTCGAGCCGGTGGAGGAGGCGTTGCCTGCCTCGATCGAGGCGTTGTGGGATATGGCCAATACGGCCTATATCAACAACGAATATAGCCGAGCCGAGGCGATCTACGACGAGATTCTGCAACGGGGCGAGCACTCGGCCAAGCTCTACTACAACCTGGCCAATGCCTGCTTCAAGCAGGAGGAGCTGGGTCGAGCCATCCTCTACTACCACCGCGCCCTGCGCCTGCGCCCCGGTGATGCCGATATCCGCTACAACCTTTCGGTGGCCGAGGCCCGCACGAAGGATACGATTGACCGCATCCCCGAGTTTTTCCTGACGACCTGGATGCGTGCCCTGCGCCATACTATGAGTTCGACGGCCTGGGCGGTGCTCTCGCTCGTGGCGCTCGTGACGATGTTGTTTTTGGTGCTTATCTACCTCCTGGCGCGTCGCCTGAGCTTTCGGAAGGCGGGCTTCTACGGAACGCTTGCAGCCCTTCTTGTCTTTGTGCTGACGAGCTGGTTTGCCGCCGCCGGACGCACCGAGCAGATCGGTGAGCACGAGGCGGTCGTAACCTCCCTTTCGGCAGCCGTGAAATCCTCGCCCGACAGCTCCTCGACCGACCTTTTTGTGTTGCACGAGGGCACGGTGGTCGAGATCACGAATCGCTTGGGCGATTGGTGCGAGGTGATGATTGCCGACGGCAAGAAGGGGTGGACGCAACGAAGTAAAATCGAAGTGATTTAGCCCTATGTCGCAGTTGTTGCAGGATGTGGTCGGCGAGTTGCAGAAGCTCCCCGGCATCGGACGAAGAACGGCTTTGCGTCTGGCGATGCACCTGCTGAGAATGGAGTGTGAGTCGGTGGATGGCATGACCCGCGCCATCGACCGCTTTCGTCACGACATCAAACATTGCGAGCGGTGCAACAACCTCTCGGATACGGAGCTTTGCCCGATCTGCCAAAGCGAGGAGCGTGACCGCACGACGATCTGCGTCGTGGAGCAGGTCGCCGACCTGCTTTCGATCGAGAATACCCACCAATATCGCGGGCTGTATCATGTCCTTGGGGGCGTGATTTCGCCCATGCAGGGCATTGCTCCGTCGGATTTGAAGATTGATCTGCTGTGCGACCGCATTGCCGAGGGGGAGGTCAAGGAGGTGATCCTGGCCATCTCGACCTCCGTGGAGGGGGAAACGACCCTCTTTTATCTCATGAGCCGCCTGCGTCAATTTCCCGACTTGAAGCTCACGACCATTGCCCGTGGTATCGGCTTTGGTGACGAGTTGGAGTATGTCGATGAATTGACGATAACGCACGCACTTATGAACCGCCGTACCTTAGAATAAGAAGTTGCCTGACAAGGTGATTTTGGCGTCACACTCGCCCTCAAATCGGATCACTTGCAAAAGTCGGTGGAGCGTTTGAGCAATTCAAAATTTAGAATTACTGCCGGTGCGATAAATCC
>CAYOEE010000281.1:0-1711 GCA_964402935.1 uncultured Alistipes sp.
AACTACCTCATCAAACCTATCAACTGATGCAACTTATTTTTTTAACATTACTAAACAGCTTCTAATTCCACACTGTCGGTCTCGTGCTGCAGGTAGCGGTAGTAGCGATACTGCATTTCGATCGGGACATCGACACTCGATAGCAACGAATCGAGCGAAACTTCGGCCTGCTCCCAGTCGAGCAAATAATCACCGGGCATCAAAGGCCCCGATTCAACGACGGAGCGCGTCGTGGTGCTTGCTTGGTCGTAAAATGCGCGTGCTTTGGCCACCGAATAGAGTGGCTCTTGTGCCTTTTGGGGCGCCACTTCAGGTTCTTTGGAGCACATCCAAAATCCTAAAATGACCCCGATCAGCACGCCGAAACGGAGGAAAAATCGGTTGCCCATGTTGGAAAAAGTTAGTAATTGTAATGCAAGGTAAGAATAAAATGCGAAAAATCAAAAATAGGGGTGTGGCCTTGGTCTGCATCGATAGACTTTTGCGAAATTTTTTGTTCACCCTTGCCGAATTTTTCGTATCTTTGTTTGATTAAAACCCAACAACAACGTTTTTTAGTTTCTATCATGCAACAAGTTCAACTTTGGATGCTGATCCCCTTTGTGGTGATGCTTCTGACGATTGCCGTGGCTCCGCTGGTGGCGGAACATTGGTGGGAGAAGAATCGAAACAAACTGATTTTTACCCTCTTGGTGTCGATTCCGACGGCGATCATTCTTATTTGTGCAGGGCTTGGTGAGAACGTGCAGCACCAGCTGTTGTTCGACTACATCCCCTTCATTATCCTCCTCTTGGCGCTCTTTGTCGTCACGGGCGGTATCAACATTCGTGGCGATATTGCCGCCACGCCGACGGTCAATACCCTGATGCTCTTTGGGGGTTGGGTCTTGGCCTCGTTTATGGGTACGACGGGTGCGGCGATGCTGATGATTCGTCCCCTGCTCCAGATCAACCAGCAGCGCAAGTACCGCGTGCATACGGTACTCTTCTTCATCGCGCTGGTGGCTAACTGCGGTGGTCTGCTGACTCCGCTGGGTGATCCCCCGTTGTTCCTCCTCTATCTGCGCGGTGCTTCGTTCGAGTGGTTCCTCCAGCTCCTCCCGCAGTGGGCTTTAGTTGGTTGCTCGCTCCTGGCCATCTATGCCGTGTGTGATAAGCACTACTTCGCCAAGGAGCCTGCCGAGATGCGTAAGCGCGACACGGAGGAGCAGGAGCCGATCCATGTAACCGGCTCGATCAACTTCGTTTGGCTTGCCTGCGTGATTGCTGCTGTGGTCTTCCTCAATGCGTCGTACATCCCCGCCATGGCCGACCACCACGCTCCGCTCTATCTGAAGTTCCTGCGTGAGATCGTGCTGCTCGTTATCGTAGCCCTTTCGCTCAAGACGACGGGCCGCGATGTGCGCGAGGCCAACCACTTCTCGTGGGGGCCGATTGCCGAGGTGGCGATCCTCTTCGTGGGTATCTTCACGACGATGACCCCCGCACTGCTCTATCTCAATGTCCACGCTCCCTCGCTGGGTCTGACCGAGCCGTGGCAGTTCTACTACTCGACCGGTCTGTTGTCCTCGTTCCTGGATAACGCTCCGACGGCCGTGGCCTTCCATACCGTTGCTTCGGGTCTGCCGATCGAGGAGGGTGTGGCTTGCGTAGCGGGTATTCCGGAGGTGCTGCTGAAGGTGATTTCGCTCGGTGCCGTCTTCTTTGGTGC
>CAYOEE010000282.1:0-1704 GCA_964402935.1 uncultured Alistipes sp.
GGTCGATATCCGCAACGAGTATATGTCGGCCCTCAATCCGATCAGCGGAGCTGCCTGCGTGGTGGTTCGCGCAACCGACAAAGAGGAGGCGGAAAAGCTGCTGCTGCAACGGTAAAAGAATCAAAAAACTAAATTACGAAGGGCCCAAAAGGCCTATGAGACCTGCAAGACCTATGAGGTGAATCTAAACCCCATAGGCCCCATAGGCCCCATAAGTCCCATAGGTCATATAGGCCCTTAATTCAAAATTCTAAATTACCACTGGTGCGATAAAATGAAGAATAATAGCCGTAAGGTTTTGTAAGTTAATAGCTTTTGGCTACTATGTCGTGTTTTTGATTTCAAGGGAAATCCACAACCATTATTAGCACTACCCAAGGAGCGAAGCGACTAAGCCCTCCTTATCAAAGGAGGGTTTGGGAGGATTGTCTATATATTTTTATTTTTAAGGAAAGTTTTTCTTAACTGCTCCGTTTTCAGCATTTTGCGCCACCGTAGGTGGCTTTGAAAACGAATACCACACCTCCGAGCTCGCTTGGGAAGGTGTGGTATTCGTTTTCGAAATCGTTGCCCGTCGGGCAACCAAAAGGCTGCATTGAATTATCGCATCAGTAGTAATTCTAAATTCCCGATTCCTACTCGTTCCAGATTTGCCAGCCGGCGGCGGCTTGCGCCTTAAACATCACCTCGCCGTTCATGATCTTTGCACCGCGCTGCTGCCCGTAGTCGAGGAACTGCGTCAGGGGCGGATTATAGACCAAATCCAAAAGGTGGTGTTCGTGGGTAAGGTAGGCGTAGGGGATACGGGGAGCCTCCTCGACCTTCGGCCAGGTACCCACGGGGGTGGCATTGATGATGAGCTTCGACTCGGCAACCACCTCGACAGGCAGGTTGTCGTAGGTGTAATTTCCCTTGGCCGGATCGCGCGAAATAAGATCAAACGGAATCTCCAGTTCCAAGAGGGCGTACTGCACAGCCTGCGAAGCACCGCCCGTGCCGAGCACCAGCGCGTGTTCAGGTACGATACCGCCGAGCAGTTCGGCCAACGCCTTGCGCAGACCGATAATGTCAGTATTGTATCCGATCATCCGTCCATCGATATGACGACGCACGCAGTTCACAGCGCCAATCTTGGCCGCCTCGTCCGATAAACCATCGAGGTAGCGCATCACCTGCTGCTTGTAGGGAATCGTGACGTTGAAACCCTCCAGCGGCACACGGTCCAGGAGTTCGGGAAGTGCCTCGATCGAGGGGAGTTCATACTGCTCGAAGTGGCAATCAAGCCCCTCGTTTTCAAATTTTGCCGTAAAGTGGCGAGCCGAGGCCGAGTGACCGAGCGGCCGGCCGATAATTCCGAATTGACGCATAGCAAACTGTTTTACAGGATATATCCCAGCAGGAAGAAAGAGCCGACCAGAAGCACCGTAAAGGCTACGGCCAGCAGGTTGAAGTACTTATCAATGAATCCCTTAATCGGTGCTCCGAATTTCCAGATGAGACCTGCGATCAGGAAGAAGCGCAGACCGCGTGAGATGATCGAAGCGATGAGGAACATCGGGATATTGATATGGAACAGGCCGCCCGAAATGGTAAAAATCTTGTAGGGCAGTGGGGTAAAACCGGCCGTGAAGACGATCCAGAAATTGTACTGATCATAGAGCCGACCCACACTTTCAAAGGCCTCGACCGAGAAGACGTGGTTGA
>CAYOEE010000283.1:0-1702 GCA_964402935.1 uncultured Alistipes sp.
GCAGGCAGAAGTTCACGCGCTCCATCTTCTCCTCCTCCGACTGCTCGGTAAAGAGGTCGAGCGGCAGTTTGATGTTCTCCTCGACGGTCGAAGAGTCCAAGAGAGCACCTCCCTGAAAGATCATGCCGATATCCTTGCGGATCGCCTTGCGCTCCTTGAATCCCAGGCGCGTATAGTTCGTTTCGTCGTACCACACCGATCCCGTATCGGGGTCATGCAGGCCGACCAGGGTTTTGAGCAGCACGGTCTTACCCGATCCGCTGCGGCCAATGATGAGATTCGTGCAACCGGTCTTAAACTCGACCGAAATGTCGTTCAGCACCGTGCGGCCGTCGAAAGATTTGATGATATGTTCGGCACGGATCATATAAGCAGGATTTGGGTAAGGATAAGGTTAAAGAGCATGATGACAACCGACCCCACGACCACGGCGCGGGTAGAGGCCTTACCCACCTCCAACGAGTTGCCTTTGGCATAGTAGCCGTAGAAGGCCGAAATGGAGGTGATGATAAAGGCGAAGACGGCCGATTTGATCAGCGAATAGGTGATCGAGTAGGGGCGGAAGTCGAGGAAAAGTCCCTCGATATAGTCAGCCGGAAGCATAATGCCCGTGGCTATTGAGATCAGGTAGCCGCCCACGATACCGATACCGATCGAAAGGATCGTCAGCAGCGGGAAGAAGAAGACCGCGGCCACGATCTTCGGCAGAATCAGGTAGGAGGCGGAGTTGATACCCATGATCTCCAGGGCATCAATCTGTTCGGTGATGCGCATCGTACCGATCTCGGAGGCGATGGCAGAGCCGACCTTACCCGAGAGAATCAGCGCCACGACCGTCGAGGAGAACTCCAAGATCATCGTCTCGCGCGTAGCATAGCCGATGAGCGATTGCGGAATAAAGGGCGACTCGAGGTTAATGCACATCTGGAGCGTGATAACCGCTCCGATGAAGACCGAGATAATAGCCGTCAAGCCGATCGAGTCGATACCGATGGCCTCCATTTCATAGATGATGCGACGACGATAGATCGAGAACTTCTCGGGGCGCGAGAAGACCTTGCCCATCAGCATGAAATAGCGACCTATGAGTTCAAAAATCTTCAACATGACTGCCTACTCTTTGGTCTCCTCGAAATCGACATAATCGCCCACGTCCTTCGAAATACGTTTTTCGGGCGTGGCGGTGGTCTTGTGCACGGTCACCTCACCCTCGTCCGCTTGCTGCGGAGGGCGCTGTTGCTGCTGGCCAAAGGGGTTAAAGCCCTGGCTGTAACGCTGTTGCTGCCCGCCAAACCGATCGCGCACCTGCTGCTGCACCTTGTAAATGCGCCAACGCAGGGCGACAAGCAGCACGACGGCGCAGATCACCAGACCGAGTATAATATATAATATAAGTGTTGCCAGACCGCGCAGTACGGCCGGAGCCGTGAAAGCCAGGATGACAATCACGGTCACCAGCACCGGATTTCGCTTGACGAAACCAACGAGCGCATCGAGCAGTGCGTTCAAATAATTCATCTTTCGAATTGTTTAGACATTCTTTTCCACTTACAAAGGTAGCGAAAATTATGCTTTTTTCAATATTTGTCGTAAATTTGGTGCCGAAAATAAACAACAATCATCCATATATGTTTACTCCCTTGACTGCAATCTCCCCGATTGATGGCCGCTACCGCCGCGTGACGGAGCGTTTGGCCGACTA
>CAYOEE010000284.1:0-1696 GCA_964402935.1 uncultured Alistipes sp.
CAAGACGACGATGTTTAACGGTGTTTCACACCCCTCGATTGCCATCGCGCATCGTGACGGAACGGTTGAAGTTGTGCGCGAGTTTGGCTACGAGGATTACAAAAACCGCATGGGATAGAAAACCAATAACACAAAAAATAGAGAAACCACATGGAGAATTTTAAACCTACCGAATATACGCTCGTCTGCGTGGCTTCGGGTCATGAATTTAACGACGAGGGTTGGACGCTGGCCGACCGCGAGTGTCAATGCCCGTCGCTCGTCCGCGCCCACTATGCCAAGAAGCAGATCGAGGTCAAAGGGGACGAATACGGCCTCTATAAGTTTGCCGATTGGTTGCCCGTGAGCCACCTGCTGAAAGGCTCGGCAGCCCCCGTAACCTACCGCAGCAAGGGTCTCGGCAAGCACCTCGGCCTGGAGAATCTGTGGATCACGTTCAACGGCTACAACCCCTCGATCGGGGCCAATATGACCACCTGCTCGTTCAAGGAGACCGAGGCTTACTCGGTGTGTGGTCGCGCCAAGCAGGAGGAGGAGCGCGTGTTGGTGGTCGCTTCGGCCGGTAATACGGCGCGCGCCTTTGCCAAGGTCTGCTCGGCCAACAACATCCGTCTTTTGCTGGCTATTCCGCACGATAACCTCGATGCCCTTTGGTTCGAGGAGCCGCTGAATCCCTGCGTGAAGGTGATCGCCTGCGCCGCCGGTGGCGACTATTTCGACGCCATTCACCTCTCGGATCTGGCACTCAAGGCCAAGAACTTCTACGCCGAGGGTGGCGCGAAGAATATTGCCCGCCGTGACGGTATGGCTACGACCGTGCTGTCGGCCACGACGACCATCGGCCGTATTCCCGACTACTATTTCCAGGCCGTGGGTAGCGGTACGGGCGCCATTGCCGCCTGGGAGGCCAATATGCGCCTCGTGGAGGATGGCCGTTTCGGTTCGCACCTGATGAAGCTCATCGTATCGCAGAATGCCCCCTTTGTACCGATGTTCGATGCCTGGCGTGCCGACGCGCGTGCCATACTGCCCTACGACGACGATAAAGCACGTCGTGACGTGGAGATCATCGACGCCAAGGTGCTCTCGAACCGCAAGCCTCCCTACGGCGTGGTGGGCGGTCTGTACGACGCCCTGAAGGCTACCAATGGCGATATTATGGCCGTGACGAATGCACAGGCGCGCAAGGCGGCCAAGCTCTTCGAGGAACTGGAGGGTGTCGATATCCATCCCGCAGCTGCCGTAGCTACGGCCTCGCTTATCAAGGCCGTGGCCGATGGCAAGGTGGAGAAGGATGCAACCATTATGCTGAACATTACGGGTGGCGGTGAGCAGCTCTTCAAGTCCAAGCGCGAGATGTGGTACCTCAAGCCGAGCCATGTCTTCCCGCTGAATCCCGATGTGGAGGATGTGGTGGCCAAGGTCGAGATGCTCTTTGAGTAGCGTAGCCGGTCAATAGAACAACAAAAACGCCCCTGCAGCGATCTGCGGGGGCGTTTTCTTGTACTCGGAACGGGAATCGAACCCGTACGGCCATTACTGGCCACAGGATTTTAAGTCCGGCGTGTCTACCTATTCCACCATCCGAGCAACCCTGTTTGCCGTTAAGCGTGGCAAATGTAGCAAAAAAATTTATTCCATGCAACTTTCTATACATTCCATAATTGCCTCGTCCTCGTCGGGGCGAAACCAATGG
>CAYOEE010000285.1:0-1676 GCA_964402935.1 uncultured Alistipes sp.
AACAAGGACGCACACTCGACGAATACCAGCTGGTCTATATCACCGAGGGCGAGGGTTATTTTCAATCCGATTCCTGCAAACGACGTCCGGTCGAGGCGGGCACCATCATCCTGCTTGTGCCGGGTGAGCGCCACCTCTACTACCCCAACCCCGATACCGGTTGGCGCGAGATGTGGATCGGTTTTCGCGGTGCACAGGCCGAGGTGATCATCAATAACTTCTTCCCCAAGAATGCCCCGCTGTTAAAAGTGGGCGTGCGCGAGTCGATCGTATCGCTCTACCACAAGGTGATCAGCTACTCGGAAAGTTCGGTGCGCGGATCGCAGCAGGTAATTGCCGGCATTATCTCCCACCTCTTGGGGCGCGTCTATTACGAGCACGTCAATTTCACGAACCGTGGCAACAAGAACACCGACAAGATTAACCAGGCGCAGATGCTCCTGCGCGAGAATATCGCCACGCACCTCTCGCCGGCCGATATTGCCGACCGCCTCAGCATGAGTTACTCGCTGCTTCGCTCGCTCTTTAAGAGCATTACGGGTGTCTCGATGTCGAGCTACCAGCAGCAGCTGAAGCTCAACCTGGCCAAGGAGCTTTTGACCACCTCGACCAAAAACATCTCGGAGATCGCCTACGAGACGGGCTTCGAGTCGGTGAGCCGTTTCTGCTGTTTCTTCCGTCAGCACATGAAGGTAACGGCCACGGAATTCCGCGCCCAGCACGGGATTCTGCACAAAACCAACCGCCAATAGCCGCGCCATGAAGATCGTATTTCTGGATCGCAGCTCGGTGGGCGATGCCTCACTCAAGGCCATCGAATCGTTGGGCGAAGTGGTTTGCTACGAGCTGACCACGAAGGCCGAGTGCGCCTCGCGCATTGCCGATGCCGAGGTAATCATCACCAACAAAGTACGCATCGACCGCGAAGAGATGGAGGCCGCCCCGCTGTTGCGCATGATCTGCATTGCCGCCACGGGGATGAACAACGTCGATCTGAAGGAGGCCGAGCGACGCGGTATTCCGGTGCGAAACGTAGCCGGTTACTCGACCGAAAGTGTCGTTCAAACCACCTTTGCACACCTGCTGAGCCTAACGAGCCGACTCCCCCATTTCGATCGCCGTGTCAAATCGGGCATTTACAGCCACGGCGCACTCTTTACCGACATGAGCCGCTCGTTTCGTGAGCTTGCAGGTAAACGCATGGGCATCATCGGCCTGGGTACGATCGGCCGTCGCGTTGCTACGGTAGCCGAGGCTTTCGGCATGGAGGTGGTCTATTACGCCACCTCGGGAAAGGTCCACGACGATCACTTTCGAGCCGTATCGCTCGATGAACTGCTAACCACCTCCGACGTAGTTTCGATTCACGCTCCGCTCAACGAGCGCACAGCCGGCCTGATCAGCCAGGAGGAGTTGCGTCGCATGAAATACACAGCCCTGATTCTCAACACGGGACGTGGCGGGATCATCCGCGAGGAGGATTTGGCCGAAGCGCTCAACGAGGGTTGGATTGCCGGCGCCGGATTGGATGTGTATCAGACAGAGCCGCTGCCGGCCGATTCTCCGCTGTTAAAGGTCAAAAATCCCGACAGACTCTCGCTCACGCCCCACACGGCATGGGCCTCGGCCGAAGCGCGGGCAAGGCTCGTGGCAGGAATCGCCAAGAACATCGAGGA
>CAYOEE010000286.1:0-1624 GCA_964402935.1 uncultured Alistipes sp.
CAGCCCTTCTACGAGTTCCGCTCGCCGTTGCATACCTACCTGACGATTGTCTTCGGTACGACGGCCATCTTCGTGGTGGGATTTGTCTTGACCAAGCTCCTTAAGAACAAAGAGTAGGCTTCGCCAATTCAAAATTTAGAATTCAAAAATAACTTAGCTTAACATTAACAAACCACTAACTATAATCCTATGAAAAACTATCCCAAAATTGGTATTCGTCCTGTGATTGACGGCCGCCGCCGTGGTGTGCGCGAGTCGTTGGAGCAGAAGACGATGGGTATGGCCCAATCGGTGGCCAAGTTCTACTCGGAGAACCTGCGTTACACGGACGGTACGCCCGTTCAGTGTGTCATTGCCGATACGACGATCGGTGGCGTGGCCGAGGCGGCTGCTTGCGCTGCCAAGTTCCGCGACAACAACGTGGGTGCAGTCCTTTCGGTAACCCCCTGCTGGTGCTACGGCACGGAGACGATTGATATGGATCCCCTGATGCCCAAGGCTATTTGGGGCTTCAACGGCACGGAGCGTCCGGGTGCTGTCTATTTGGCTGCCGCGCTGGCTGCCCACACGCAGAAGGGCCTGCCCGCTTTCGGTATCTATGGCCGTGATGTGCAGGATGTGGAGGATATGTCGATCCCCGCAGATGTGCAGGAGAAGCTCTTGCTGTTCGGTCGCGCTGCCGTGGCTGTGATGCAGATGAAGGGCCAGTCGTACCTCTCGATCGGTTCGGTGTCGATGGGTATTGCCGGTTCGACCTGCGATCCTGACTTCTTCCAGGAGTACCTCGGTATGCGCAACGAGTATGTCGATGAGACGGAGATTCTGCGTCGCATGGAGCAGGGTATCTACGACAAGGAGGAGTTCGAGAAGGCCATGAAGTGGGTGGAACAGTACTGCAAGCCCAACGAGGGTCAGGACTTCAACCGCGAGGATCTGGTTTATAACCGCGAGGAGAAGGACCAAAATTGGGAGTTTGTCGTGAAGATGATGCTCATCATGCGCGACCTGATGATCGGCAACGAGAAGCTCAAGGAGATGGGCTTCGAGGAGGAGGGCTGCGGCCACAACGCCATCGTGGGCGGTTTCCAGGGTCAGCGTCAGTGGACCGACTGGAAACCCAACGGCGACTTCGCCGAGGCGATGCTCAACTCGTCGTACGACTGGAACGGTATGCGTGAGCCGATCGTGCTGGCTACGGAGAACGATACGCTGAACGGTGTTTCGATGCTCCTGATGAAGCTCCTCACGAACCGCTCGCAGATGTTTGCCGACGTGCGTACCTATTGGTCGCCTGAGGCCGTGGAGCGCGTTTCCGGCATGAAGCTCGAGGGCAAGGCTGCCGGCGGTATCATTCACCTCATCAACTCGGGTGCTTGTACGCTCGACGCTACGGGTCAGCAGTCGGATGAGAACGGCAATCCCGTGATGAAGCCCTTCTGGGAGATCTCGGAGGAGGAGAAGAACAAGTGCCTGGCCGCTACGACCTGGTATCCGGCCGATCGCGGTTACTTCCGCGGTGGCGGTTACTCGTCGCACTTCCTCACGCGCGGTGAGATGCCCATGACCATGTGCCGCCTGAACCTGGTGAAGGGTCTCGGTCCCGTGATGCAGATTGCCGAGGGCT
>CAYOEE010000287.1:0-1609 GCA_964402935.1 uncultured Alistipes sp.
CTAAATTTTGAATTGGATTCGATTAACCCTTAATCGAATCAATCGGGTTTGCTTCGGCAGCCTTTTTGCTCTGCCAGAGCACGGTCAGCACGGCAAAGATCAGCACCACGACCACGGCCGCCGCATAGACCCATATGGGTTGCGCGATGCGGTAGGTGTAATCCTCCAGCCAACGACGCATCAAGAGCCAGGCGAGGGGCAGCGCAACGATTGATGGCCGCGTAGAGCTTGTTGCGTCCCAGAAAGGTAAAATAGGAACGAAAATTTAGAAAGCGTAACATATTGGTAATTTAGAGTTTGGAATGTAGTATTCGAGATTGTTTATTTGAAAATCAGCACTTCGTTTTCGCCGAAGTTGTCGTACGACGAGGTGATGACTTTTTCACCGGCCTCAAGACCCTCGACCACTTCGTAGAATTGCGGATTCTGTCTGCCGATGCGAATCTCGCGGCGGTAGGCCTTCTCGCCCGAAGCATCCAAGACATAGATCCAGCGGCCACCGGTCGTCTGATAGAACGAGCCGCGCGGGATGAGGATCGCCTCCGAGGGTTGTCCCAGCTGGAGGTTGAGGTAGTAGGTCTGGCCACTGCGGATATTCTCGGGCGCAGCACTCGTGAAGCGGAAGTCGGCCTTGAACTGCCCGTTGCGCACCTCGGGATAGACCTTGCGCAGCGCCATCTCGTACTCGGTATCCTGTCTTTCGAACGAAGCAATAAGCCCCGTCATCACGCGGTCGATGTAGTGCTCATCGACCTGCGCCTGCACCTTGTAGGTCGTCAGGTCGTTCACCTGACCGATGTTGGCACCCTGCGCGAGCGACTGACCCAAGACGGCCTCCAGCATACCCACCTCGCCGTCGATCGGGGCTTTGACTTTCAGGTTATCCACGCGTTCGCGGATGAGCTGCATATTGAGCTGCATCGAGCGGAGGCTCTCCTCCATCTGCTCGACCTGCGTGGAGCGGTAGAGCGAGTCCTGCTTCTGACGCTCCAGAACCAGCTCACGCTTGCGCACGGCCAGCTCGTAGTTCTCCTTGGCTTGCAGGTACTCCTCGCGGGCGATGAGATTATCGCGGTAGAGGTTCTCGTTCTGCTCGTAGGCACGCTTGGCGCGCCCCACCTCCAGATCGAGCTGAAGCTTCTCCTGACGGAGCGACAATCGCTCCTGCTCCATCGAGATCAACGTATTGCGCAGGATGTTCTGCTTCTCGGCCAGATCGGCCTCCGATTGCAGGATCTGCATCGAGAGCGAGTTGTTCGAAAGCTCCAAGATCACATCACCACGCTTGACGCTCGTACCCTCCTCGGCAACGATGCGCTCCACAACACCCGACTCGAGGGGTGAGAGCTGCACGGTGGTCATCGGTTGCACCGTGCCCGTCAGGCGCACATAGTCGTTAAATTCACCGTGGCTCACGTTCGAGATGGTGAGCAGCGAGCCATCGACACGCAGCGTCGAGGTGTTGTCGCGCACCACAAGCCAACCAATAAAAATCACCAGCACAGCCGCAGCCGCGTAGGGCAGATTCTTCTTTTGAAACAGGGCTTTCCAACCCGTCTTCTTTTCGCGTTTGATATCCATAGTAGTTAAATTTTAATTTTGCATTTTT
>CAYOEE010000288.1:0-1604 GCA_964402935.1 uncultured Alistipes sp.
CGTATCTAAAAGATGTAGTGGATTTAGTGGATTAAGCGCGATTTGCCTTTGGTGTAGGCTATTCAGGCGCCTGACCCACGTGGTCGGGCTCTTTTTTTTTGCTGCTTGGACTCCCTGCGAGGGCCAACCTTTGGTTGGTCTTCTCTTTTTTTTGCCTTTTCGGGCTTTCTTTGGCTCTTTGGCTTGGTGCTTTGAGGTTTAATTTGTATTTTTGCAAGGTT
Organism: uncultured Alistipes sp.; assembly: GCA_964402935.1. Taxonomy (GTDB): domain Bacteria; phylum Bacteroidota; class Bacteroidia; order Bacteroidales; family Rikenellaceae; genus Alistipes. Next base: position 222 of record CAYOEE010000288.1, read on the forward strand.
ATAGTGACCTACTGAAAAATATGGAGAATAAACAGCAACTCATTGAGACGATCGTGGAGGCGATCTCGGATAAGAAAGGTAAGAATATTGTATCGTTAGATCTCTCGGATTTCGACGGCGCAATTTGCTCGAATTTTGTGGTCTGCAACGCAGATTCCACCACCCAGACCTCGGCCATTGCCGATTCGGTGGAGGAGAAAGTACACGAAGTGCTGGGCGAGTGGCCCTGGCGCGTAGAGGGTAAGCAGACCGGTCTGTGGGTGGCGATGGACTATGTCGATGTGGTGGTACACATCTTCCAGAGCGACCTGCGCGAGTTCTACAAACTCGAAGAGTTGTGGGCCGATGCACCGATGGTTAAGTACGAATACGAGGAGTAAAATGGCAAACAGCAAACAACCGAAAAAGAGTAATAACCTGCCACCGATGCCGCGATTCAACATCTTTTGGATTTATGGTGTTATTGCGTTGGGGATCGTCGGTTGGCATTTGTTCGGCACGAAGAACGATCAGCCCGTCAAAGCCAATTGGGCGATGGTCGAGCCGTTGATTGTCAATGGCGAGGTGGAGCGCATCGTTATCGTGAATCGTGAAACGGCTCGCGTGGTGCTGAAGAAGGAGGCTGCCGACCAACACCGTAAGGGGGAGGATGCGACGCTGAAGCATCTGCCCGCGACGGGTACGCACCTCTACTTTACGATCGGCTCGGTGGATGCTTTCCGCGAGGATTTGAAGGCTGCCGAGGCGCGCAACGAAAACCTGCAACCGATTCCGGTCGAGTACGAGAACGAGAAGAACAATTGGCTCGATATCGTAGGTTCGTTCTTGCCTTGGTTGCTCATCATCGGCTTCTGGTTCTTCCTCATGCGCTCGATGCGCGGAGGTGCCGGGGGCGGTGCCGGTATCATGAATGTCGGCAAGGCGCGTGCGCAGGTCTTCGACAAGGACAACAAGAAGCCCGTCACGTTCAAGGATGTGGCCGGTCTGGAAGAGGCGAAGGTCGAGATCATGGAGATCGTCGATTTCTTAAAACACGCCGATAAGTACCGCAACCTGGGTGCCAAGATTCCGAAGGGCGCTTTGCTGGTAGGCCCTCCGGGAACGGGTAAGACGCTCTTGGCCAAGGCTGTAGCTGGTGAGGCCAATGTGCCTTTCCTTTCGATTTCGGGTTCGGACTTTGTCGAGATGTTTGTCGGTGTGGGTGCTTCGCGTGTGCGCGACCTCTTTGAGCAGGCCAAGAAGATGGCTCCCTGCATCGTCTTTATCGACGAGATCGACGCCATCGGTCGTGCTCGTGGCAAGAATGCCGGATTCTCGGGCAACGACGAGCGCGAGAATACGCTCAACCAGCTCCTGACGGAGATGGACGGCTTCCAGACCAAT
>CAYOEE010000289.1:0-1586 GCA_964402935.1 uncultured Alistipes sp.
TAGCCACAAAAAAGCTGTAAAATCATTTCGCAAACAAATTTAAACAGCTTCTAATAAACAAGTCCGATGAACCGACTTTTGATCCTCCTGCTGGTTGGCTGCTGGACGGCCTGCCAAACCGCACAACAACCCCCTGTCGGCTCGTATGAACCCAGCTGGGAGTCGCTCGAAAAACACGAGGCCGTACCCGATTGGATGCGCGATGCCAAGTTCGGAATCTATGTCCATTGGGGCGTCTATTCCGTGCCCGCTTACGGCAACGAGCAGTACTACTATTATATGCACCGCGACTCGACGTCGGAGGATTTTCTGATGGGTGGTCATCGTCGTCACGAGGCGATATGGGGTCCGCTCGAAGAGTTTGGTTACCACGACTTTATCCCGATGTTCAAGGCCGAGAATTTCGATCCCGAAGAGTGGGCTGCGCTCTTCAAGGAGAGCGGTGCGCAGTTTGCCGGCATGGTGGCAGAGCACCACGACGGATTCTCGATGTGGGATTCGGATTACACCCCCTTCTCGGCGGCCAAGATGGGGCCGAAACGTGACCTGGTGGGCGAGCTGAGCGAGGCGATCAAAAAGCGCGGGATGAAACTCTTCCTCTCGCTGCACCACGAGAATAACTACACCTACGTCAAGGTGAAGCCCCATTGGGCGGCCAACAACCCGAAGTATGAGCGCCTTTACGGCTGTTTGATGGAGCACGGCGAGTGGCTCGAAATGTGGCTCAACAAGGGGCGCGAGGTGGTCGATAAGTACAGCCCCGACATCGTCTATTTCGATGCCTGGATGGATCAGATTCCCGACTCGCTCAAGCGCGAATTTTTGGCCCACTACTTCAACCGTGCCGAGGAGCGCGGCAAGGAGGTGGTCGTAACCTACAAATACGAGGAGCTGCCCCGCACGATCTGTATGCTCGACCACGAGATGTTCGCGCCGAAGGAGATTGATCCCGAACCCTGGTTGTCGGATCTGACGATCAGCGACGGCTACCACCGCTCGTGGGGCTATGTGAAGGGGATGAAGCTCTTGACCGACAAGGCTGTAATCCAGCACCTGATTCGCGTGGTGGCCAACAACGGACGTCTGCTTCTGAACCTCTCGCCCAAGGCCGACGGTACGATTCCGCAGGATCAGCAGGATGTGGTGCAGAACGTGGGTGTATGGCTCTGGTCGTATGGCGAGGCGATTTACGGCACGCGCCCTTATGTCGTGTCGGGTGAGGAGACGGCCGGTTGCGAGGTGCGCTATACGCAAAACGAGGATGCACTCTATGTCATCTTCCTCGATTGGCCCGGTCAGGGTGCGACGGTCGAGCTGAAAGAGGTCTTGCCCGAACGCCTCGCGGGTCGAAAGATTGCCAAGGCGACGCTCCTTTCGGTCAAGAAAAATTACGATTGTCCCTTCGAGCAGCGCGAGGATGGATTGCGATTGACCATTCCGCAAAACGGGCGTTATCCGTCGGATGCTGCGCAGGTGGTGAAGTTGGAGTTTTGAAAATTACGGTTTTAATCAAAAAACAGCCCTTTGAGCCTTAGAAGCTGTTTAAAATTTATTTGCTTCATTCTTTTACGCTCTTTACGACTCCT
>CAYOEE010000290.1:0-1543 GCA_964402935.1 uncultured Alistipes sp.
GTAATTCGAGGCGCATAGGAACCCCTATGCGCCTCGAATTACGCGAAAAAATAGCTACAAAAAAGCTGTAAAATCATTTCGCAAACAAATTTAAACAGCTTCTAAATTTTGAATTTTTTTCCTCTTCAATTCCTATAAAGATCGAGAAAATGCGGTTTTTTTGGGTGGTTGTTTTTTCGTTTCACTTTATTTTTCTATCTTTGCGTGCTATTATGGTTTGTATGTCAAATCAGAAATAAAAAACAACATAAAAACAAATTAAATTCACAATGCAAAGCAAAGGTTTTATCAAACTCATCGCCGTGCTTTTGGCGCTGGCGTGTGTTTACCAGCTCTCGTTTACGTTCAAGACGCGTAGCGTAGAGAAGAAGGCGGTGGAGTATGCCGCCGCGTTCCCCCTCGAGCAGCAGGCCGAGGCGGAGCAGCACTACCTGGATTCGATCCAGAACCTGCAGGTGTTCAACATGGGCTTTAAGAGCTTCACCTACAAGGAGTGCAAAGAGAAGGAGTTGAACCTGGGTCTGGACCTCAAGGGCGGTATGAACGTCATGCTCGAGGTGCAGGTAGAGGATGTTGTCAAGGCTCTGGCCGGTGACAGCGCCCAGGATCCCGCCTTTATGGCCGCCATCGAGGAGGCTAACGCCAACCTCAAGAGCGGTACGTCGAAGGATTATATCGCCGACTTCGTGGAGATCTACGAGCGTCAGACCAACGGCGGTTCGCTCGCTCCCCTGTTCGTAAGCCCCGACCGCAAGGATATCATGCTCGAGAGCTCGAACGAGGATGTGAAGAAGGTGCTCCAGCGCGAGACCGAGGCCGCTATTGCCGCTTCGTTCAACGTGCTCCGCAGCCGTATCGACCACTTCGGCGTTACGCAGCCCAACATCATGCGTCTGCCTAACTCGCACCGTATTCTGGTCGAGCTGCCGGGTGTGAAGGAGCCGCAGCGTGTGCGTGACTTGTTGCAGGGTACCGCTTCGCTCGAGTTCTGGACCACTTACAGCGCCAATGAGGTACTGCCCGCCTTGGTACAGGCCGATCGGTATCTGAAGACGGTCGTAGTTGAGGAGACTCCCGCCGAGGAGACTGAGGCTCAGGAGGGTGCTCAGGCCGAGGGTCTGCTGGCCGAGATCGGTGAGCAGCAGGTTGAGAAGGCAGAGGCTGTAGAGATGGGTCGCTACCAGCGTGAGCAGAACCCTCTCTTCGCCGTGCTCGATCCTTCGTTTGCCGGTGGTGCCGCTATCGGTGCTTCGTACAAGGCAGATATGGCTCAGGTAGAGGCCTACCTCGCTATGCCGCAGGTTCGTGAGCTCTTCCCCGCCGACATCGACTTCAAGTGGGCTGTGAAGGGTGACGACATGATGGATGGTCGCTACCAGCTCTTCGCTATCCGCGTAGCTCGTGCCGACGGCAAGGCTCCGCTGGATGGTTCGGTCATTACGGAGGCTCGTGAGCAGTATGCTCAGCGGGGTGCTACGGCCGAGGTTTCGATGGCCATGAACGCCGAGGGTGCTCAGGAGTGGGCTCGCCTGACGGGTGAGAA
>CAYOEE010000291.1:0-1538 GCA_964402935.1 uncultured Alistipes sp.
CGACTCCTTTTTCGCGTAATTCTCGTTACATAGGAATCCCTATGCGCCTCGAATTACGCGAAAAAATAGCCGCAAAAAAGCTGTAAAATCATTTCGCAAACAAATTTAAACAGCTTCTTAAAATTCAATTAGAATTTAGAATTTAGAATTCAAAATGATCAATTTAAGAAGCGTTTTCTTCCTGGTAGGTGCGGTGTTGTGGTCGATGACGGTCACGGCACAACCGGCCGATTACAGCTGGACGACGCAGAGCAAGAACTCCTCGGAGTCGATGCCGCTCGGTGGTGGCGATGTGGGACTCAACGTGTGGGTCGAGAATGACGATCTGCTGTTCTACATCTGCCGTAGCGGCTCGTATGACGAGCATAACACGCTCCTCAAGGCGGGACGTGTGCGCCTCGAAATCGAGGGAGGTAATCCGCAGTCGCCCTTTAAGCAGACCCTGCGCCTGGCGAAGAGCGTTATGGAGGTCGAGCTGCAAGGGGCTACCATTACGCTGTGGGTCGATGCCTTTGAGCCGGTGATCCATGCCGAGGTCGTAAGTCAGAAGGCCGTAACGTGCCGTGTGAGCTACGAGAATTGGCGTCATGAGGATCGCCCCTTCCGCAAGATGGAGGGTTTGCAGGGTTCGCACAAGTGGCGCAAACCGGCCGGCCTGATCACTTCGGCCGATTGTATCACGCCCGATGAGCAGGGCGTAACCTTCTACCATCATAACCCCGCCCTCACGGCTTTCGATCGCACGATCGAGGTGGAGAGCCTGGAGGCGATCAAGAACGAGCTGTGGAATCCCCTTGCACACTGCATTTCGGGCGGTCGTCTGTGGAGTCGTGACATGAAGTACGACGGCACGGAGGAGGGCGTCTATTGCTCGACCAACTATCGTGCTTGGCGTTTCAGCTCCCTGAAGCCGACGCGTCGCCAGTCGTTTATGATTGCCCTGGCCGGTGATCAAACCGAGGAGATTGCACCGTGGCAAAAGCAGCTCGACGAGCGTGTAGCCTATGCCGAGAAGAGTCGGACGGCTCGCGCGGCAACCGAGCGGTGGTGGGCCGACTTTTGGCAGCGCAGCTGGATCGAGGGCGCGGGGGAAGCGGCCGAGGTGACGCGCAACTACACCCTTTTCCGCTATATGTTGGGTTGCAACCGTACGGGAAGCGATCCGACGAAGTTCAACGGCGGACTCTTTACCTTCGATCCCGAATTTGTACAGGCCGATCGCCCCTTTACGCCCGACTTCAGAAATTGGGGCGGAGGTACGATGACGGCTCAGAACCAGCGCTTGGTCTATTGGCCGATGTTGCGCTCGGGCGACTTTGATCTGATGCCTGTCGAGTTTGACTTCTACGAGCGGATGCGCCCCAATGCCGAGAAACGCACGCTCCACTATTGGGGACACGAGGGCGCTTCGTTCACGGAGCAGATCGAGCTGTTCGGTCTTCCGAACTACATGGAGTACGGCACGAAACGCCCTGCGTGGTTTGACAAGGGGGTGGAGTACAACGCCTGGCTGGAGCACTGCTGGGATACGGTCTTGG
>CAYOEE010000292.1:0-1454 GCA_964402935.1 uncultured Alistipes sp.
ATACTCCTCCTCATTGAAGAAGAAGTCGTCCTTCGAGGGATAGTCGGGCCAAATGTCCTCGATCGACTCGTAGATATCGCCCTCGTCCTCGATCTCTTGCAGGTTCTCCAGCACCTCCAGCGGAGCACCGCTACGCACGGCGTAGTCGATCAGCTCCTCTTTGGTAGCGGGCCAGGGTGCATCTTCCAATTTGGAAGCAAGTTCCAGTGTCCAATACATGATTTTGTTGGTTTAAGTGCTTTATACTCAGTTGTTTGTTTTCGTGGTAAAATATTTACATCCCTTTTGGGGTCTGCAAAAGTATAAAAAAAATAGGAATTCCAAGCATATTGACCTAAAATTCCTATTTTTTTCATCTTTTCGACCGTTGTACCTCAGGGAATCCACTCCGTCTCCTCCACGCCGAGGGCCACGGTGAGCCTCCGCCCCAGGAGGTAGAAGTAGTCTGAGAGGCGGTTAAGCCACTGCTTTACAGCGGGATCGACCCCCGCTTCATGGTCGCGGTCGGCACGCAGCGCAGCACGCTCGGCACGACGGCACACCGTGCGGCAGATGTGGCACATTGAGAGCACGGGATCACCACCCGGGAGGGTGAATTTCGTAATCGGAGGCACCTCCGACTGCATACGGTCAATCGCCTCCTCGAGGCGTGTGATGGCCGTTGCGTCGAGTGCAGATACCTTGCCTTCGCCCCCCTCGCCCACGGCCAGAAGTGCCTCGACGGTCATCGCCTCGGAGAGAATCTTGCACAACTCGGTCACATACCGATCCATCCCCTCGTGGCGCACCAGGAGGTCCTTGAGCATCGCCACAAACGCAGCCAGCTCATCGACCGAGCCGTAGGCCTCAACCCGCGAGTCGGTCTTGAAGACCCGCTCGCCACCGATGAGCGACGTGAGACCGCCGTCACCTTGTTTTGTGTAAATTTTCATATTCGGTAGTGTTGTTTTGGCAATTTTGAATCGGAAAAAAACAGAAGAAAGGCACGCTTATCCACCGAAGTGCAAGGGTGTGTTTCGATCAGCCGGTAACAGAAATTGGTGCGCTCACGGCCGTTGTAAGGCGACATGATGGCCACCGTCGTATGGCGCATGGCGGCCCGCTCGACCAACTCTTTCGTCTCCCGCTCTTCGAGCGCCTCGGTAAGCACGCAGAGATCGCAAGGATTCTCGAGCGAGTCGATCGAAAAGGCGCGATAGGCGAAGTGCGTATAGAGATTTTGTAGCTGAATGGCTCTTTTCTTGACAAAACCGCGTTGGATAAGAGCCTCATATAATACCGGCTCCGAGGTTTGCACCTTGTGTTTCATGAAGACTTGGCGTACCAACCGATAGACAAAGGGCGAATGTACCCCGTGTCCGCGGAAATAGCGCACCCGAACCACCCGTTGTGGGATGGTCGTCAGGCCGTATAGACGGCGTTTAAGGTTGCGGAGTTTCACTGAATTTAGAATT
>CAYOEE010000293.1:0-1424 GCA_964402935.1 uncultured Alistipes sp.
ACGATGCCGAGACGCGTTCGGCGGTTGGGCGTCGTATTGATCATAGCCGAATCAGCTGTAAAATCAACCCTGCCACGCGTGCGGGCGAATCGGATGATACGCTCTACTATGTGGTGAACTATGCCGACAATGCAGGTTTTGCCATTGTGTCGGCTAATGAGGAAGCACCCGACGGGGCACGCCTGATAGCCGTTACCGAGTCGGGTAGCTACACCGCCGGCGAAAAGACCGACAACGAGGGTTTCAATATGTATATGGGCATGGTGGAGCGTTCGATTATTGATCTGGAGCCTATTAAACGTGATTCCTTGGCAATAAACGATGAGGTCGTTGAAGATTATTATTCGGATTGGACGACCGTTGGTCCTTATATCCAGGTTAAGTGGGGACAGGGTAGATACCAGTTTGGCTATAATCCAAATTATCCATATAATAAATATTTTTATGATAATCAAAATAACCTATGTCCTGCAGGATGCACTACGGTTGCGATTGCTCAAATCATGAGCTATTACCGCAAGCCGGAGCATTATACGGTTACATATGATGGTAGTAATGTTCGTAAGGCTTTTGATTGGGATGTGATAAATGCTTGTGTTGGTGGTGTTGGGTATGTTTGGAGTACGGACACAGCGGATATGATAGCCGTTTGGTTTAGAGAAATTGCAAAAAGGGCGAGTTCTACGTTGTCTTCAGATGAGGGCACATCAGCAACGATATTAGGTGCGCGCGAGGCTTTCGCTCGATTTGGATATGATCAAGATCCCCAACGGGCATATAATTGGGCAGACATCACAACAGAACTCAATGCAGGCCGTTTGGTTTGGATGCGGGGAACAACCGATTATTTAGATTCTAAGGCTGGCCACGCGTGGGCAATAGACGGATACAAAACTCGTACACATTACTATCGGGTTTATACTGAAAATCTATTGGGCGAAAGAGTATATCAAACCAATATAACTACTGTTTATAATTATAACCACATTAATTGGGGTTATGATGGTAAAAATAATGGGTATTATGCAAGCGGAGTATTTGATATGCTTGGTGAGTATGAATTCGATGATTCATCTCTCTCAAATACAGTGTCATACGACTTTTATGAGGATTTGCTAATCGTAACAAAAATTTGCCACAATGGAAATGATGTATATTAAATTTAACATTATGAAAAAGTTATTTGTTTTGATGTTGGCTGCCATGACATTTGTGGCATGCGATGATGATCCGAACGATGCATACTTTGAGCAGTTATCGTTGGAGGAGTTGCTGACGACCGGTGCCGGTGTTGATTTCTTGGTGCGTACTTCGGAGTCAGTTGATAGTGATGCGATCGTTGGATTTATAAAGGATAATGTGTTTTATGTAGATAGAAACGAGGTTTTTGTATATGACGAAGGCTGGGGTAATCCTCTTTTGAA
>CAYOEE010000294.1:0-1400 GCA_964402935.1 uncultured Alistipes sp.
GGTTGAGACGCCCATCTTGCAGCCCATTCCGGGCGGTGCGTCGGCGCGTCCCTTCATCACGCACCACAACGCCCTCGATACCGATTTCTATATGCGAATCGCTACGGAACTCTATTTGAAGCGTCTCATCGTGGGTGGCTTCGACGGCGTGTATGAGTTCGGCAAGAACTTCCGCAACGAGGGTATGGACCGCACCCACAACCCCGAGTTCACCTGCATGGAGATCTACATCGCCTACAAGGATTACAAGTGGATGATGGAGTTCACGGAGCAGATGCTTGAGCGCGTATGCCGTGCCGTAAACGACAACAAGACGGAGGTGGAGATCGACGGCAAGACGATCTCGTTCAAAGCACCTTTCCGCCGCCTGACGATGACCGACGCAATCCGCGAGAAGACGGGTTACGACATCACGGGCCAAACGGAGGAGCAGCTGCGTGAGGCTTGCCAGCGCCTGAACGTGGAGATCGACGAGACGATGGGCAAGGGCAAGCTCATTGATGCCATCTTCGGTCAATACTGCGAGGGTGATCTGATTCAGCCCACCTTCATCTGCGACTACCCGATCGAGATGTCGCCCCTGTGCAAGCGTCACCGCGAGAACAAGGACCTCACGGAGCGTTTCGAGTTGTTCGTAGCCGGCAAGGAGCTTTGCAACGCCTACTCGGAGCTTAACGACCCGATCGACCAGCTGGAGCGTTTCCAGGAGCAGATGCGCCTTTCGGAGCGTGGCGACGACGAGGCGATGTTTATCGACATGGACTTCGTGCGCGCCCTGGAGTACGGTATGCCCAACTGCTCGGGCATGGGTATGGGTATCGACCGTCTGACGATGTTTATGACGGGTCAGAGCGCCATCCAGGATGTATTGTTCTTCCCCACGATGCGTCCCGAGAAGAAGCCGACAATCGACGAGCCTGAAAAGTACACGGCCATCGGCGTTCCCGAGGAGTGGGTCGAGGTGATCCAGAAGATGGGCTATGTGACCGTTGAGTCGCTCAAGAAGCTCGCCCCGGGTAAGTTCTACAACGACCTCTGCGGCTTCAACAAGAAGAACAAACTCGGTCTGAAAGCCCCCTCGATGGAGGAGGTCAAGGGCTGGTGCGCCCCGGAGGAGTAGGCTTTGCCAATTCAAAATTTAGAATTCAAAATGTAGAATTTCAAAACGGGATAAAAGATGGCGAACAAAAAAACCTATGGCGTAGGAATCGGCACCGGATTGGCCATTGGCGTTGCATTTGCCCTACTGACGAATAATTGGATGATGGGGCTTTGTATTGGTGTAGCCATCGGCTATGGTGGCTCTACCATTGCCGCCACCCGCGACAAGCTCGACAAAAAAGAATAAGATTCGGAAATTTAGAATTGAATCGACGGTCGTAAAAATGCAGTGAGCCATA
>CAYOEE010000295.1:0-1304 GCA_964402935.1 uncultured Alistipes sp.
ATGGTAGGCTCGATGTTTGCCGGTACGGAGGAGGCTCCGGGCGAGACGATCATCTACAACGGTCGTAAGTTCAAGTCCTACCGCGGTATGGGTTCGATCGACGCCATGAAGGCAGGTTCGGCCGACCGCTATTTCCAGAAGGGGTGCGAGGGCAACATCAACAAGCTCGTTCCGGAGGGCATCGTGGCGCGTGTGCCGTTCAAGGGTTCGCTCAGCGAGACGGTCTATCAGCTCATCGGCGGCCTGCGCTCGGGTATGGGCTACTGCGGTGCCAAGGATATCGCTACGCTCCAAACCGCGAAGTTTATCCGCATCACCGCTTCGGGTATGCAGGAGAGCCACCCGCACGATGTGGCCATCACGCGCGAGGCTCCGAACTATTCGAGTGAGCGATAAAAAAAGAATTAAGACGATATGAACACAGCTTCAGCCCACGCCTCAGACGCTCGTTAGCAATGGTTGTGGGCTGAGCTTTTTAGGTTAGGAAGGTAAAAACAATAAAATACAATAGAAGCTATGAAGCAAGATATGATTGTAATTCTGGACCTGGGCAGCCACGAGAATACGGTGCTGGCCCGTGCGATTCGCGACCTGGGTGTCTATAGCGAGATCTACCCGCACGATATTACGGCAGCAGAGCTGAAGGCCCTGCCCGGTGTGAAGGGTGTGATTCTGAACGGAGGCCCGATGAATGTGGTCGATGGCGTGGAGATTGATGTCCTGCCCGAGATCTACGAGGCCGGTTTTCCGGTGATCGCCATGGGTCACGACAAGGCAACCTGCGAGGTGAAGCTCCCGCAGCTGGGTAACGATATGCAGGTGGCTAAGGAGACGGTTCGCTCGTTTGTCTTCGATGTCTGCAAGGCCGAGACGAATTGGAACATGAAGAACTTCATCGACGATCAGGTGGAGCTGGTGCGTCGTCAGGTGGGTGATAAGAAGGTGCTGCTGGCCCTCTCGGGCGGTGTCGATTCGTCGGTATTGGCTGCGCTCTTGTTGAAGGCCATCGGCGACAAACTCGTCTGCGTCCATGTAAACCACGGCCTGATGCGCAAGGGCGAGTCGGAGGATGTTGTGGAGGTGTTCCGCAACCAGCTCAACGCCAACCTCGTCTATGTCGATGCCACGGAGCGTTTCCTGACGAAGTTGGAGGGTGTTGAGGATCCCGAGCAGAAGCGCAAGATCATCGGTGGCGAGTTTATCCGCGTCTTCGAGGAGGAGGCTCGCAAGCTGGACGGTATCGACTTCCTGGGTCAGGGTACGATCTATCCCGACATCGTCGAGAGCGGTACGAAGACGGCCAA
>CAYOEE010000296.1:0-1258 GCA_964402935.1 uncultured Alistipes sp.
CGCCAACAAGACCACCACAAAACCACCGGCCTCGGCATACTGCTCGTCGAGCTTCAGCATCGCCCCCGCCTCGGCACCGTAACACGCCGCCAAGAAGATGGCCGCCGCCACCGCTACCAGGGAGCAGAGTTGCAGAATCAGTCCGCGTCGCCAACCGTTTACCACAGCGACCACCAGCACCAGGCAGATGATCAAATCGAGTATGTTCATGCTTCAAATCGGGTTATTTCGGACAAAAATAGCGAAAAAAGTGGAAAGAGGCAAGAGGAAAGTAGAAAGAGCGAAGAGGAAAGAGAGAAGTGGAAAGTGGAAAGAGAGAAAAAGTTTCTGAAGGGTGCTTAAAGGCACTTAAGGGGATACATTAAGCTCCTTTAAGTTCCCTTAAGCTCCCTTAAGGCACTTTACCCGTTCTTCAGTCGTACAAAAGCTGACTGCTGACCACCGACCGCTCAAAACTAATTTTTAATTTTTAATTTTCAATTTTTAATTCGGAATATCGTATCTTTGCAGTTGGTTAGGTTAAAAACAAAGAAAGATGAAACGAATCATGGCCCTGCTGCTGCTCCTGGCTGTCGGTGTAACGGCCTCGGCACGCGATATATACCAGCTCAACGACGGCTGGGAATTTTTCTTCAAATCGGAAAACACCTCCGACAATGCCCGCATTGTGACCCTGCCCCACTCGTGGAACACCGATCCGCTGGCGGGTCAGAACTTCCGCGAAACGACGGGTAACTACCTGCGCGAAGTGTACATCCCCGAGGAGTGGTCGTCGAAGCGCCTCTTCATCAAATTCTACGGAGCGCAAAGCGTGGCCGATCTCTTCCTCAACGGTGCACACATCGGAGAGCACAAGGGAGGAAGTGCCGCCTTTGTCTTCGAGCTGACGGATTACATCCGCTTCGGCATGGACAACACGTTGCAGGTGGTCGTAAGCAACACCTTCCGCTCGGATGTGCTGCCCGTATCGACCGATCAGAACCTCTACGGCGGTCTGTACCGCGAGGTGGAGCTGATCCTGACGGATCAAACGACCATCTCGCCGCTCTACTACGGCTCGGAGGGTGTTTTGTGTCGCCCCTCGCGTGTTACGAAAGAGCGTGTCGAGGGTGAGGTCGAGGTGCATCTGCTGACCAATGCCAACACGAACGCCACGCTCAACCTCGAAATCCTCAACCGAAAGGGCAAGACGATCTACACCCGTTCGCACCGCGTCATCGGGCAACAGAAGTCGGTTCGTATCCCCTTCCTCTTCGAG
>CAYOEE010000297.1:0-1203 GCA_964402935.1 uncultured Alistipes sp.
AGATGGAGGTTTGGGCACTCGAGGGCTTCGGTGCCGCCAACATCCTGCAGGAGATCCTGACCATCAAGTCGGATGACGTGATGGGCCGTGCCAAGGCTTACGAGGCGATCGTTAAGGGTGAGAACCTGCCCAAGCCGGGTATTCCGGAGGCTATGAACGTGCTGCTGCACGAGCTGCGTGGTCTGGCACTTTCGGTCAAACTCGAGTAAGGTATATAAGTTGAACAGTAAAAACTGAAAAGAGATATGTCATTTACCAAAGACAATAAATCGAATCACGGTTACAACACGATTTCGATCGGTTTGGCTTCGCCCGAAGAGATTCTGGCCCAGTCGAGCGGTGAGGTGCTGAAGCCGGAGACCATCAACTACCGTACCTACAAACCCGAGCGCGACGGTCTGTTCTGCGAGCGTATTTTCGGCCCGGTAAAGGACTACGAGTGCCACTGCGGTAAGTACAAGCGTATCCGTTACAAGGGTATCGTCTGCGACCGATGCGGCGTGGAGGTTACCGAGAAGAAGGTACGCCGCGAGCGTATGGGTCACATTTCGCTCGTAGTGCCGGTAGTACACATTTGGTATTTCAAGTCGCTCCCCTCGAAGATCGGTTATCTGCTGGGTATTCCGTCGAAGAAGTTGGAGTCGATCATCTATTACGAGCGCTATGTCGTGATTCAGGCCGGTGCTGCCGCGGAGCAGGGCATTGAGCGCCTGGCCACCCTCTCGGAGAAGGAGTACCTCGACGTGATCGATGCACTTCCGAAGGGCAACCAGCAGCTGCCGGACGAGGATCCCAACAAGTTCATCGCTCAGATGGGTGCCGAGGCCGTGCTGACGCTCCTCAAGCAGGTCGATCTCGACACGATGTCCTACCAGCTGCGTGACCGCGCTTCGCGCGAGACGTCGCAGCAGCGTAAGGCTGAGGCGCTGAAGCAGCTCAACGTAGTGGAGATGTTCCGTGCATCGCGTGAGGTGAACCGTCCCGAGTGGATGGTGCTGAGCGTGATTCCGGTAATTCCGCCCGAGTTGCGTCCCCTCGTGCCGCTGGATGGTGGTCGTTTCGCTACGTCGGATCTGAACGATCTGTATCGTCGCGTAATCATCCGCAACAACCGTCTGAAGCGTCTGATCGAGATCAAGGCTCCGGATGTGATTCTCAGAAACGAGAAGCGTATGTTGCAGGAGGCTGTCGATTCGCTCTTGG
>CAYOEE010000298.1:0-1202 GCA_964402935.1 uncultured Alistipes sp.
CTCTTTCCTCTCTTTTTCGCTTTGCACGGTTCTTGCAACTTACTATTTGTTACTAACAAATCAACACATAGCGACATGGATACAAAAAAGTCCACCTCGAAAACGGGGTTTAAGCTCAGTGTGATGACACTGGCGATTATGAATGTGACGGCTGTTGTAAGTCTGCGCGGTTTGGCGGCCGAGGCCGAGTATGGTCTTTCGTCGGCCTTCTATTATCTCTTTGCCGCCGTCGTCTTTTTGATTCCCACGGCCATGGTAGCTGCCGAACTGGCCGCCATGTTTGCCTCCAAGCAGGGAGGTGTCTTTCGCTGGGTGGGCGAGGCCTTCGGCCCGCGCACAGGCTTCGTGGCGATCTTCCTGCAATGGATTCAATCCACGATCTGGTATCCCACGGTACTCACCTTCGGCGCCGTGTCGATCGCCTTTATCGGGATGAATCAGCAACACGACATGGCTCTGGCCTCGAACAAAATCTTCACGCTGACCATCGTGCTGGCGATCTACTGGGTGGCTACGTTTGTCGCCCTCAAGGGGCTTTCATGGGTCGGCAAAATCTCGAAATGGGGCGGTATGATCGGCACGATCATTCCGGCGGCGCTGCTCATCGTGCTGGGCGTGATCTACATCGCCACGGGCGGCAAGAACCAGATGGATCTCTCGACGGGATTCTTCCCCGACCTGAAGCACTTCGACAACCTGGTGTTGGCCAGTAGCATCTTCCTCTTTTATGCCGGTATGGAGATGATGGGTATCCATGTGATGGAGGTCGAGAACCCCACGCGCAACTACCCCAAAGCGATTATCATCGGCGCACTGATGACCGTCTCGATCTTCGTGTTGGGCACTTTTGCACTCGGTCTGATCATTCCGGCCAACGAGATCAACCTCACGCAATCGCTCCTGATCGGTTTCGACCGCTATTTCGACTACCTGCACCTCTCGTGGGCCAAGCCCGTGATTGCCGTCTGCCTGATGCTGGGCGTACTGGCCGGTGTTTTGACCTGGGTAGCCGGTCCTTCGCGCGGTATTTTCGATGTGGGCAAGGCAGGCTACCTGCCTCCCTTCTTCCAGCGCGCCAACAAGCAGGGCGTGCAGCGCAACATCCTCCTCGTGCAGGGGTGCATCGTCACCTGCCTGGCGCTTCTGTTTGTGGTGATGCCCTCGGTGCAGTCCTTCTACCAGATTCTCTCGCAGCTCACCGT
>CAYOEE010000299.1:0-1202 GCA_964402935.1 uncultured Alistipes sp.
TCTTTGCCTCGGCATCGGCCTGCTTGGCACGCTCGTTGGCCACCACCTTCTCGGGGGCGTTCTGTACGAAACGCTCGTTCGAGAGCTTGGCCATGACGCTCTTCAGGAAGCCCTCGTAGTACTTCAGATCCTCCTCCAGTTTCTTGATCTCGGCCTCTGCGTCGATCATGCCGGCCAGCGGTACGAAGTACTGCGTGGTCTTGACGATAAAGGCGGCAGCCGTAGCATCCTTTTCGGTCGTCGGCTCGATGGCCGTGAGGTTGGCCAGCTTGCTGATGACGGGGGCGAACTCTACGGGGTAGTTCTCATCCTCGACCACCTTGAGCGTCAGCGCCTCTTTCTGCGGTAGGTTCTTCTGGTTGCGCACGTTGCGCACCGACGAGATCACCTCGCGCGCCAGCTCGAAGCGAGCCAGCATTGCGGGCTGCTCCTCGACCGGGGTCGGCATGGCGGCTACGCAGATCGACTCCTCCGCCGTGCGGGGTGCCAAATCCTGCCAAATCTCCTCCGTGATGAAGGGCATGAAGGGGTGCAACATACGCATCAGGGCGTCGAAGAATCGCTTCGTGGCCTCCATCGTGGCGGCATCAATCGGCTGACCGTAGGCGGGTTTTACCATCTCGAGGTACATGCCGCTGAACTCGTCCCAGAAGAGCTTGTAGAGGCTCATGCAGGCCTCCGAAATGCGGTATTGGCGGAAGTCGGCCTCCACCTCGCGCAGCGTCTCGGAGAGCTTCTGATCGAACCACTCGACCGACAAACGGTTGCACTCCGATTGCTCCATCTCCTTCACCTCCCAGCCGTTTACAAGGCGGTAGGCGTTCCAGATCTTGTTGCCGAAGTTGCGACCCTGCTCGCAGAGGGCCTCGTCGAACATTACGTCGTTACCGGCCGACGAGGACATGAGCATCGCCAGACGGACACCGTCGGCGCCATACTTCTCGATCAAATCGAGCGGATCGGGCGAGTTGCCGAGCTGCTTCGACATCTTGCGACCGATCTTGTCGCGCACGATACCCGTGAAATAGACGTTGCGGAACGGCTCGGCCGAGCGATACTCGTAACCGGCCATGATCATGCGGGCCACCCAGAAGAAGATGATGTCGGGACCCGTTACGAGGTCGTTCGTCGGGTAGTAGTACTTGATCTCCTCGTTGTCGGGGTTGCGGATGCCGTCAAACACTGAGATGGGCCACAACCAA
>CAYOEE010000300.1:0-1144 GCA_964402935.1 uncultured Alistipes sp.
TTTTCAACATATCCCCCCATCAAAAATTAACCCTCTATATATCCCCTTGGCTCAGAACGTCGGAGAGGTAGTGATGGAGCAGAAAAAGCTCGTGATCACCTTGGAAAACCTCGCGCATAAGGAGTTCGTCGTCGTCGGAGATGGCATTTGACAGTTTGTCGTGGTCGATATCCTCCATAGGCAGATGCGTTTTTTAAGTTTCTTGTAACCTTATAACGCACCTGCAAGTGGAAATATTGTGCAGCTTTAGCTCAAAACCATCTTTTTTTCCTGGATCATGCGACGGAGGTTGATCAGCGCGTAACGCATACGTCCTAAGGCGGTGTTTACACTCACGTCGGTAGCCTCGGCAATCTCCTTGAACGTAAGATTTGCGTAGTAGCGCATCTTGACCACCTCACGCTGCTCGGCGGGAAGCTCCTCGATGAGGGCGCGGATATCGGCGGCAATCTGCTCGCTCACCATGCGATCCTCGACGGTCGGCTCTGAAAAGCGCAACGTACCCAGCACATCGTAGCCGGCATCGGCCTCGGTGAGTTGCTTTTGTTGTTTCTCGTGGCGGAAGTGGTCGATCACCTGGTTGTGGGCAATGCGCAAGACCCACGAGAGGAATTTGCCGCTATCGGTATAGCGACCCTCGTCGATGACGCGAACGACTTTGATTAAGGTCTCCTGGAGAATGTCGTCGGCCAGATCACGATCCTTCACCATCATACGGATATAATCGCGTACACGGCGGCTGTGACGGTCGATAAGCTGCGAAATGGCACTCTGATCACCTGCAAGGTACTGACCGAGCAATGCGCGGTCACTCTGTACTTGAGCGTTCATACTCTTTCTTTTTTAAGGGTTAAAAGAGTAGATTTTTCTCGATAGGCAATCCTTTTTTTAGTGCGTAAAGCGGTGAATAAATTGGTTTTCGCAAGCCTCTTTGGCTTTGTTTCGATTGCAAGATAGGCATTATTTTTCTTTTCTCCAAATTTTCCAATGTACGTCCCTCTTATGCGGACGATGGCACCAACGGGCAAAAATCGTGCCGAGAGAGTCACATAGCGACGTTTTCACACCCTCAGCCCTTGTGTGACCGAGCGGGTGAATCGCCCAAAAGAGGCGGTGAAATTTTCGGTTTTTGACTGCAATTTTG
>CAYOEE010000301.1:0-1131 GCA_964402935.1 uncultured Alistipes sp.
ACTTCGAGAGCTCCTCGGCCTGGATGCGGTGCTTCTTAGTCGATTTGACGAGCAGATCGAAGTTCATCTCCAGGAAGTAAACCTCCTGCTTCACGTCGAGCTTCTTTCTCAGCTTCGGGCTGACCACGCCGATCTCCAGCAACTTCTTACCGTTGAGCTGCACGGCGATAGCCTCGCTATACAGGTCGCTCTTCAGCGGCTCGCTCTTCAAGGCGTAGATATCCTGACCGAAACGCTTCAGGAGCTTCTCGGCCATGGCACGCAGGGTAAAGAACGAGGCCTTCAGAGGCTTCGTATCCCACGACTGAGGCACAGCCACACCCGTCACGGCCATCGCCAGACGATACTCCTCGTCGTAGGCCGCCAGCGGATTCTCCTCGGTAGCCTTCTCGGCGTTGTAGAAGTAGCAGTTGCCGAACTCGTAGAGCTTCAGATCGGCGTGCTTGTGGTTGATATTCAGAGCCATTGCCTCCAGCATATTGAACAAGAGCGTCTGACGCATTACGTTCAGGTCGGCACTCAGCGGGTTCATGATCTTCACGCACTGCTCGGCTTTGTAGCTCTCCAGCCCCTCGTAATAGGAGGCCTTCGTGAGCGAGTTGGACATGATCTCCGTATAGCCGTTGGCCGTCAGGAAGTCGGCCGCCAAATTCATCAACTTCGTGCGATCGGGACGCGGAGCATACGAAAGGGTAGAGTGCACCTGCTCAGGAATCTCCACGTTGTTATAGCCGTAGATGCGCAGCACATCCTCCACCAGGTCGGCCTCGCGCTGTACATCGACGCGGTAGGGCGGAACGGCCACCGTCAGCACGCCCTCGTTCTCGGCCAGCACCTTCACCTCCAGCGCCTCCAAAATCGTGCGTACGGTTGCCTCGGGAATCTCCTTACCAACGAGCATCTTCAGGCGCTTGAGCGAGAAGTCGAAGACAAAATCCTTGGCCTCCTCGTCGCAAATGTCGATAACTTCGGACGAAATCTTACCACCGGCCAGCTCCTTGAAGAGCAACGCGGCACGCTTCAACGCAAAGAGCTGCATACGGGGATCCACACCACGCTCGAAGCGGAACGAGGAGTCGGTATTCAGGCCGAAACGCTTGGCCGTATTACGCACCCATACGGGGTTGAAAT
>CAYOEE010000302.1:0-1120 GCA_964402935.1 uncultured Alistipes sp.
GAGGCCGCCAAACAGGAGATGGGACAGGCCAAAGCGGAGATGGAGGCCGCAAAACAAGCGATCGAGGAGGACGGGGAGGTCTTTCTGATCGTCGAGCAGATGCCTCGATTCGAGGGTGGCGATCTGAATAAATTCCGCCAGTGGGTGCAGATGCGCGTGCAGTACCCCAAGGAGTTGCAGCAGGCCGGTGTTGAAGGTCGCGTGATCGTCTCGTTCGAGGTGGATAAGGATGGTTCGGTTGTGAATGTGCAAACCCGTCGCACGCCCGACGACCGCCTCTCGGATCGGGTGGTGAAGCTGGTGAAACAATCGCCCAAGTGGGAGCCGGGCAAACAGCGCGGTCAGGCCGTGCGCGTCAGCTATACGATTCCGATCGAGTTTAAGATTACAAAAACCGAGGCCGAGCCTCAGGCTGCCGAGGCTCATGAGGAGGAGAATACACCGTTCCTGATCGTGGAGCAGATGCCGACATTTGAGGGTGGCGATATCAACGCTTTCCGTCAGTGGACTGAAGCGCAGCTGAAGCCCCAACACGATGCCGACGGCAACCCTTTGACGGGCATGGTCATCTGCTCGTTTGTGATCGAAGCCGATGGCTCGTTGTCGGAGATTATCCCCTTGCGTTCGCCCGATCAACGCCTCACGGATGAGGTGGTGCGCATCATCAAGCTCAGCCCCCGCTGGGAGGCCGGTCGGCAGCGCGGTCAGGCCGTGCGCGTAAAATTCACCGTGCCGGTTCAGTTTCAGGCCTAAGTAACCTTTTGCCCGAAAACGCGTCTAATAAGAAGCTATTTAAAATTTATTTGCTTCATTCTTTTACGCTCTTTACGACTCTTTTTCGCGTAAATCTCGTTACATAGGAACCCCTATGCGCCTCGAATTACGCGAAAAAATAGCCACAAAAAAGCTGTAAAATCATTTCGCAAACAAATTTTAAACAGCTTCTAAGTTGAAAAGCTAAAATCATCCTGAATCGGGGTGGCGGATCTCTGCTTGGTCAGCAAAAAAACGAAAGAGATTCATCGTTCCCGGTTCGGGATGATATCATGATTGGTCGAATTAACATTACTTAACATTACTTAACATTACTACACAGGTAGCAATCCCCAAAAACGCTACC
>CAYOEE010000303.1:0-1112 GCA_964402935.1 uncultured Alistipes sp.
CTTTGCGGGCAGGTGCCGACTTTTCGACATAATCTTTGATCTTCGGAAGGGCATCCATATAACCCTCCTCGGGCAACGTATTTTGATTAGCCCAAGCCTGGAACGACTGCTCCTGAAGCTCCTTCTTACCCTTCACGTTGAGCTTCGTCACGGCCTGCGACATACCGATCGAATTTTTCCAATAGTTCGACGACGAAGCGTACTTCGAGGCGTACTGGATACGCACCTTATCGCTGGCAGCCATATCCTCGGCCAGAATCTCCTGACGAGCACCGCGAATCGAAATGCGCTGCGGGTTGTCGGTCGTGAGCATATAGTCTATCTCATACGAGGTCATATAACGGTCTGTCGAACCCGGGAAGCCCATCACCATGGCAAAATCGCCCTCCTTGACGCCCTCAATATTCACCTTTAAGAACTTCTCGGCACGGTAGGGTTTATTCTCCACAGAATACTCCGCCGGACGGTTATTCTCGTCGGCATAGACACGGAAAACGGAGAAGTCGCCCGTATGACGCGGCCACATCCAGTTGTCGGTTTCACCACCAAACTTACCGATCGACTGCGGCGGCGTGCCTACCAGACGCACATCCGAGTAGGTCTCCATGGCAAAGGCGAAGAATTGGTTGTTACCGAAGAAAGCGGGGATAATGACATCCATACCCTCATACTTCTTCTTCAGCTCCTCGATCAAGGCTCTTTTATTCTCGCCTACCATCTTCTGGTACTCCTCCTCCGAGGCAATCGAGGGGATATTACCCACGATCTGAGCCGTTACATCCTCAATATGGCGGATAAAACGCACCTTCAGACCCGGAGCAGGCAGCTCCTCTTGGTGGTTACGAGCCCAGAAACCATCCTTGAGGTAGTCATGCTCGACCGACGAAAGCGACTGAATAGCCCCAAAACCGCAGTGGTGGTTCGTGAAAATCAGACCCTCGGGCGAAACAATCTCACCCGTGCAACCACCGCCAAAGATCACGATGGCATCTTTGAGCGAGGATTTATTCATCGAATAGACATCCTCGGCCGAGAGCTTAAAGCCCTTCTCGCGCATATCTTTCTGATTCATCTTCTTCAGATAGGGCAATAACCACATACCCTCATCAGCC
>CAYOEE010000304.1:0-1051 GCA_964402935.1 uncultured Alistipes sp.
GGGTGTCGAACGGCTCGAAAATCGACTCCCGCGCATGACTTTGCGCTCCCTACGCCCCCTGTGGCACTCGACCGCGAGGGGCAGATCGACTACCTTGCCCGGCACTATTGGGATCATTTCGACTTCGCGGATACGGTGGCACTCGTTGAGGCCGATACGGCGAAGATGATGCAGCGTTACAGCCGGTTTATTGCCCTTTTAACGCACGACGCAGAGCCGCAGGCAACGCTTAAAAAGCTGATGGAGCGTGCCTCCGCATCGCGCACGACGCTCGATTACTTCGTCTTCCTGGCCGAGGAGGTGCTCCACGACCCGAACTCCCCACTTCGCAGTTCGGAACTTTATATTCCCGTCCTCGAGGCGCAACTCCGTGCCCCCTACTACGACCCCTACGAGCGGATCGTACCCGAGCACGACCTCCGAGAGGCGATGCAGAATCGCCCGGGGGAGGTTGCCAACGATTTTCGTTTCCTGACGCGTGAGGGGAACGAGGGAACGCTCCATGGCCTGGAGGGGGAATATACGCTGATTCTCTTTTCGAATCCCGAATGTGCGATGTGTCGAATGCTCAAGGAGCTGCTGCTCAGCTCTGCGGTTATCGTCGAGCGCATCACCGAGGGGCGGCTGAAGATGCTGGTGCTCTATCCGGATGAGGATGTGCAGGCCTGGGAGCGTAGCGAGCGAGAGCCGGCAGGGTGGATTGATGCCCGCGATGCATGGGGTACGATTCGCCGCGAAGGGCTTTATGACCTGCGGGCCATCCCCTCGATCTACCTGCTCGATCGGAACAAGCGGGTGTTGGTCAAGGATTCGACCGATCCGCGCGAGGTGGAGGCTTTGCTATAAGCTCGGCTGATAGTCCTATAAAAAAAGATAATCGCACTTTTTGTTGTAATTCAGACGAAACATCTTATCTTTGCTATCGGAAACAGAGACACACAATAATAACTTTAAAACATTCAGATTATGGCAAAGAAATTCCGTTGTACCGTATGTGGTTACATTCATGAGGGTAACGAGGCTCCCGAGCAGTGCCCGTTGTGCAAAGTAG